>JAGAAM010000193.1 GCA_017615235.1 Clostridia bacterium | reverse complement strand
GCGCTCGCGGTTCTTCTCCTCGTCGATCTTGATGCCGAAATAAGTCATATCTTTAAGAGCGGCGGAGCGCATCTCCCAGTCGTTCTCGCCGATGCCGGCGGTGAATACGACGCAGTCGAGCCCGTTCATAGCGGCGGCGTAACCGCCGATGTATTTTTTGATCTGATAAGCGAGTATCTCCAGAGCGAGAGCGGCGTGTTTGTTGCCTTCGGCAGCCGCGGCGCGGACGTCGCGCAGGTCGGAGGAAACGCCGGAAAGCCCGAGGAAACCGCACTTTTTGTTAAGCCAGTCGCCCATCTCGCTCGCCGGGATGCCCTCGCGTTCCATAACGAAGGGGACGATCGCCGGGTCGACGGAGCCGCAGCGCGAGCCCATTATCACGCCTTCGAGCGGAGTGAGACCCATCGAGGTATCGACGCATTTGCCGCCGTCTACCGCCGAGATCGACGATCCGTTGCCGAGATGGCAGGTGACTATCTTCGCGTTCCTGTTGCCGAGGTATTCGATAGCCTTGCCGGAAACGTAGCGGTGCGAAGTGCCGTGCGCGCCGTAGCGGCGGATGTTGTATTTTTCCGCGATCGCGGCAGGTATCGGATAGGTATAAGCCTTCGCGGGCATCGTCTGGTGGAACGCCGTATCGATGACGAGCACCTGAGGCGTATCGGGCATAACGGCAAGACATCCGCGGATGCCCAAAAGGTGCGGACCGGTGTGGAGCGGAGCGAGGTCGCGGCATTTTTCGAGGTCGGCGATGACTTTGTCGTCGACGCGGACGCTCTTTATGAGCCAGGGTCCGCCGTGGACCACGCGGTGGCCTACCGCGGAGATCATGGACATATCGGAGATACAGCCGGTCTCCTTATCGGTGAGCGAGGCGACGAGCGCTTCGACCGCCTGAGAGTGGGTCGGCATCGGGATATCCTTCTGTATCTTTTCTTTGCCTATCGTGGTATGGGTGAGTTTGCCGTCGATGCCGATGCGTTCGCAAAGACCCTTTGCGACGACGGTCTGATCGTCCATATTGAAAAGCTGGTATTTGAGTGAAGAGCTGCCTGCGTTTACGACGAGAATATACATTTGACGTCTCCTTGACAATTATTATTTTTTACATTATACTACTGTCAGTATTGAATTGCAAGGGATTTTTACCAAATGAACGACAAGCGGATCGCCGCGGTGATATGCGAATACAATCCCTTTCACCGCGGTCACGAATACCAGCTCAACGAAATAAAAAAGAGCTTCGGCGGCGTCATCTGCGTGATGAGCGGCGATCTCGTCCAAAGGGGCGATACCGCGATCGCCGGGAAGTACGAAAGGGCGAAAGCCGCGCTCATGTGCGGAGCCGATCTCGTTCTGGAACTTCCGGCGCCGTGGTGCTGTTCCTCCGCCGCGGATTTCGCGCGCGCAGGCGTCGTTATCGCCGCCGGCGCGGGGGCGGACGCCCTTGCTTTCGGGGTCGAAAGCGACGCGATGCTTATACTCGAAGTCGCTTCGCTTTGCAAAGACGAGAGTTTCAGCGCCCGGGTAGCGGAATTATCGTCTTCAGGCGGGAACGTTTCCTATCCGGCGGCGTTCTGTACCGCGGTCGGCGAAAAGCTCGGCGCCGCCGCAGGCGAGGCGATGCGGAAGCCGAACAACATCCTTGCGGTCGAATATATCAAAAACCTGCCCGGAACGGTGGCCCCCTTCCCCGTTCCGCGCGCGCCGGGTTATTTGTCTTCTTCGGAGATACGCGAACGCGGGCGGGACGGTTTTGCTTCCCTCCTTCCGGAAGGCTCCGCGGCGGTTTACGAAGAAGTGTTAAAGAACGGCGGACTGCGCGATATTTCGCGGCTCGACAGCTTTTTCGCCGGCTATTTCAGAACGCTCAAAGACCCGGAACAGCTTAAAGGCGTTTACGGCATGACGCCGGATCTTGCGGCGAAACTTTTCCGCGCCGGGAAAGAACGTTCGGCGTTTGCGGATATCTGTGCTTCCTGCACCGACAAAAAATACACCTCCGCGAGAGTTCGCCGAGCCGTCATTGCTGCGGCTTTGGGATTTAAAACAGAAAACGTCAAAGCCGACCCGGCGTTCACTGCGGTCCTCGCGGCGAACGCAACGGGGCGCGAGATACTAGCCGCCGTTCGCAAAAACACCGCTTTGAAGATAATCACCAAACCGGCGCACGCGCTTTCCGCGGACAAAACGGTACGCGCGCAGTTTACGATCGGCAAGACCGCCTCCGATATAGCCGCGCTCGCTTCGGAAAAGCCGGGCTCCGCCGCCGTCGGCGAGACGCCTTTCGTATTAATATAATGCCGTTTTTGCGCCGGTTTCTGTAAAATTTTGCAGAAAAACGGTGTTTTCGGAGCGGAAAAGCGTTTTTTGCTTTTTGCCGTAAAAAACCGCAAGCCGTACATATAGCGCCGGTTTTATCCCGGCAATACAACATAATGCGTAAAAGTCCTTAAAGCGGACTTTTATTTTTTATGCGGAAAATTTTTTTGAAAATTTTTTGC
>JAGAAM010000192.1 GCA_017615235.1 Clostridia bacterium | reverse complement strand
TATAACAAAGCAAGCCGTGACAATAAACGCCACGGCTTGTTTTACGGTATGACAAATCAAATATAAATAATTCTGAATTATAACAAATCGGACGTGTTTCGTCAGCGGTTAGTCGGTTTTGCGGTACTAAGACGTCGTGTTGGTTTACAAGGACAATACTCTCGCCGATCGAAGCTCTGTTGCCAAGACCCGAACGATACGCGTCTTTCAACAAACATTATAACAAAGCAAGCCGTGACAATAAACGCCACGGCTTGTTTTACGGTATGACAAATCAAATATAAATAATTCTGAATTCTTAATTCTGAATTCTTAATTCTCTCATCACGGGCTGCACCTGCTTCCCTCTCACCGCGCAGGCAAGGGCGTCGGGCAGCAGCGAAAAATCGGCGACGAGTGAGTGCGGTTTGTTCTCCGGGTCGTCCTGGCGGAATGGCACGAACCAGACGTTCTTTTTGTTCATAAGCGTCCCGATGTTATGAAAACTCGCGCCGAGTCCGTCGTTGGTCGCCGGGGCGATAAGAACGGGACGGTCGCTCCTCAACTGGGCTTTCGCGCACATCGCCACCGCCGTGTCGGTCATCCCGAGCGCGATCTTCGCCATCGTGTTCCCGGTGCAGGGCGCGATCACAAGGGCGTCGAACCCGCCGCGCGTCACCGTCTCCTCCGCCTGCGGGATGGTGAGGACAGGGTCTTTTCCGGCGATCTCCGTCACCGCCGACAAAAGGTCTTTCGCGCTGCTGAACCGGGTGTCCGTGACGGAGCAGATCTCCGACAGCACGGGAGTAATATCGTTTTCACGCGCCAGAAGGCGCATCGTTTCCAAAGCATTCGCGTGCGTACAGAACGAACCGCACATCGCGTATGCCAGTTTCATCAAAGCGATCCCCTTTCGAGGAGAATGCGTTTCGCACAGCGGAAAAGCGCTTCGCCCGCCGATACCGGCGAATATTTGCCCGGCAATCCCGGCGACGGCAGATATTTGAGTCCGGCGGCGACTACTTCGCCTCCGTCCGCCCCGCCGGGACGGGAAGCCAGCTCGATGAACGGAACGCCTTTCCGTACCGCGCAAAGCTCCCTTTTGCCGAAGACCCTTTGCGGCACGGTATTTATCACCGCGTCCGCGCGCGTGAGCGGCGCTTCGATCCCGTCAAAGCCCGCCGCCTCCGCGCCGGATGAAAGCGCCGCGATCCGCTGTTCGCCGCTTCGCGCGGCGACGGTCGCTTTGCCGTTCAGCCGCGTTATCATCCGGGTCAGCGCTTTTCCTATCCTTCCGTATCCCGCCACGACGAAACGGCTTCCGCTTACCGAAACGCCGGTATTGCTTATCAGTATCGCAAGCGCCGCTTCCGCGGTCAGAAGCGCGTTTTCGGCAAGGAATATCCCGTCTTTTGAATAATCGTCCGTTCCGAGCGTGACTATCCCTTCGCAGGCGTTCATTATTTCCGCTTCGGGTATCCTTTTCGCCGTCATCGGCGCGTTGAGAAAACCTTCCCGGAACGACGGGAACGGGAGGAGCGCCGCGTCTGCGCCTTTAACGCATTCGCCCGTGGTTTCCGTAAACGTCAGGGCGGCGTTTTCCGGGCGGTTGATTTCGTCGAACCCGGTCAGCACGCATTCCGCGCCTTCTTGCGCGAAGCGTTCCGCCGCGATAAGCGTCCTTTCGTCTCCTCCCGGAAAAGCAATTTTCATACCGTCCCTCCGTTCTAACGTTCTGTTTTATTATATGCGCGTCACGCGCGATCCGTCAGGTCTTTATAAGCAGGGGAGGCGAGTTTTCGAGCGCTTCGCCGTTGTCGCCGAAGGCGTTCGGGTTCGCTTTTTCGATCTCCTCCGGCGGGACGCGGTATTCTTTCGCGATCTCCCAAAGGCTTTCGCCGCCCTGTGTGAAGCGGAATATCATCGATCCTTCTTCCTCATCCGCGTAAGTCGATCCGTCCGGCTCCGCTCCGGAGATGAAGGCATGCGTTTCGGAGCGCGTTATTACAATTTCCGCCACGCAGTTGATCCTTAAAGCCACGCTGCCGTCGGGACGGAGCGACGCCGAAGTCCCGACGGGATACACCTCCGCTTTCGCGGTAAATTCGCCTTCCGGCAGATCGAGAGGGAAGACCTGCTCGTGATCGGTCCTCGCCGGGACCGAATAAACGCCGTTCTCGGTCACGCCGGTCACCGTCGAGGCGAGCGAGCCTTTCACCGTCACGCCTTCGCTGCCGATAAAGGCTTTCGCGGTGCGCGGACAGGAAAAAGCGTCGGTCAGGGCAAGGAACGGCGGCACCGGAGGCGGGATAAGCGTCTCGGCGGTAAATCCGCGTTCGATCACCGTGAAAACGGCGGGGAACGCCGCTTTCGCCGTGTCGGTCTTATAATCGCAGTTCCTGCCGAAAAGGTCGCTCGCGCAGGAATATTCTTTCGTTTCCGAAACGGTCAGCGCCGCGTTTACGGTGAACGCCGCTTTTATTATCCGGCTCTCGCCGTACTGATCGAGCTCCGCTTTGAAGGAATCGTCGGCCACGAAAAGCTTCGCCGTAACGTGCGTTCCCGGCGTGAAAGCGGAGTCTTCCGCCGTCACCGTCAGGGGTATCGTCTTGACCGCCGTTCGGTAGGCGCCTTCCTCGTTCTCGTCCTCGTAAAGCACGGTCAGCGTTGCCGCCGTTTTTATCTCCGCCGACCCCGGCGAAAGAGTTATCTGCGCCGGCGAAAGCGTTATCCTACCGCAGACAAGCTCGCCGATCGGGCTTTCGTTGCCGGAAAGCGATACTTCCTCCGTAAAGCGGGACGAGGCTTTCACCGTCTCCTTAAGCGTTTCGCATCCAAGCGTTTCCTCCCGGAAGAAGACGTCGTTCCCGCCCTCCGCCGCGACGGCTTTGACAACTTCCTCGCTTTCGGCTTCCGCCGTCAGTCCGAGCGAGGCTTTTATCGCGATGCCGCGCTGCCCGGTAAGGCGCGCGCTCACTCTGTCGCAGACCGCAAAACAGCAAGCCGCCGCGCCGGCTTGCGGCGCTTTGCGGAGAGGGAACTGCTGTTCCCAGCTTTCGCTTGCCCGGAAACAGCGAAGCCTGCTTTTCCGGTCGCTTTCGTAAAGCACGTCGAAATCGGTCTTTCCGGAGGCGACGAGTCTGTCGCCCTCTATGCAGCAGTCGACCGCGCCGGGACGGCAGTCGACGCGCACGATGCGCGCCGCGTCGGGACAGTAGTCCGGCAAGACCGCCTCGAAGTCAAGTTCCTTTTCGACCGCCGAATCGAAGATCTTTTCGGGGATGAATATCTCGTTGATCGTTACGCCCATTGTTACTCTGCCTTTCATTCGGTATATTTTTCGCGTTACAGAAAAAATATATGTCACCGCGCAGGGTTTTATGAATATACTGAAAACGAAAGGTAGTGTTTTCCATGAGGCAAATCGCAAAGATCGCGGGCGTTGCCGCGCTCGCTTTCGGCCTGGGAGCTTTGCTCGGCCTGGTGCTTCCGACGCCGGCGCTCGCCTTTATCGAAGCGGCGCTTATCGTCTGCGCCGGCGCGGCGCTTTTTATCAAGTGAACATATTAAAAGGAGTGGATTCCGTGAAGATAATCTGTTTTCGCGCGCCGAAGGTTTTGAAACCGATAATTTTGCTGTTTTTCAGAAAATGATTGACACGGCGGGGTTTTAGTGATAGAATCGCCGTTGAAGAGTAGAAGCCCATTCGTGAAGTGCCGCCGGTACGGGGAGTTGACCGGAGGACGAAAAGCTTTAACGCTTGCGGTCTGGGCTTTGCATCCCGCTTCATACGGCACAAAAACGGGGATTTACCTCCTTTTCTTGCTATATGGGCAGGGAAGGAGGTTTTTTATCTTGAAAAAGCAGTCCCCGGCAAGGGACGCCGCGCTTGCGGCGATGCTCATGGCGCTTTCGGTGGCGATCGGCTTCATTTGCAAGACCTATCTCACCTTCGGCGCGGTGCGCGTCACTTTCGAAAACCTGCCCGTACTTATCGCCGGGATCGCGTTCGGACCGGTAGTAGGCGCTTTGGTCGGGATCGGGTCGGACGTCGTCTCCGCCGTTTTTTCGGGATTTGCCGTCAATCCGATCATAACCGTCGGCGCCGCCGCGATCGGAGCCTGCGCGGGATTGCTGCGCCTGTATTTCTTTAAAAGCAACAAATACGTCCCGTTCCTGTTCACCGCGCTGATCTCGCACGCCGTCGGTTCGATGGCAATAAAGTCCGTCGGGCTTTATACGCTCGGCTTCAGTCTTCCGATGCTCTGGCCGCGAATACCGCTTTATATCGGCATCGCGATCGCGGAAAGCTACATTATATATATATTAAGTAAAAACAAATTCGTCGCAAAGACCTTTTTCGGAGGCAAGGCGTGAATTACAACGAAACGCTTGAATACATCCATTCCGTCGTCTGGCGCGGGAGCCGTCCCGGACTTTCGCGCACCGCGGAGCTTTTGGAAAAAACAGGATCGCCGGAGAAAGGGATGAAATTCATCCACGTCGCCGGCACCAACGGCAAGG
>JAGAAM010000191.1 GCA_017615235.1 Clostridia bacterium | reverse complement strand
TCGCATTCTTCATCATATCTGTCAAGCCCCTTTCCGACCGTTCTTTAAAAAATTATTCTTTAAAAAATTATATTAAATTATATCACAGAGGAGGCGCTTATTCAAGTATAAAGGCGCAATTTTATGAATTTTTCGTGACCTGTCCGAGCGGCAGCGTGAAGCTGAATTCGGTATATTCGCCCTGCACCGAATCGACGGTGAGGTCGGAACCGTGGTTGAGTATCGCCGCTTTCGCGATATAAAGCCCCAGGCCCGTGCCGCTCTTGTCGAGCCCGCGCGAACGGTCGGTCTTGTAAAACCTTTCGAAAACGTGCGGAAGCTCCTCTTTCGGTATGCCTACGCCGGTGTTGCGGATCGAGAACTTTGCGCACTTCTTGCGCCTGCCGTCGGAGACCGCGGCTATCCTAACGGTGATCTTGCCGCCGTTCGGGGTGAATTTTACCGCGTTGTCGGTAAGGTTGAACATCACGCGGTGGATAAGGTCGGCGTCTGCGCGGACGAAGACGTCCTCGTCTCCTCCGTCGAACTCGATATCGAGGTCCTTTTTCGTGATCTTGCTCTCAAGCGAGATAAGCACGGTGCGCGCCTTCTCGGTGAGGTTGAAATCGGTCATGTGCATATTCGCTCCGCTTTCGAGGCGCGACATCTCGAGAAGCGTATTGACAAGTCTTGAAAGCCTTCTGACCTCTTCGGAGATGATATTAAGGTAATATTCGTGTTTTTCGGGCGGGATCGTGCCGTCGAGTATTCCGTCGACGAACCCCTGGATCGTCGTCATCGGGGTGCGCAGGTCGTGCGATACGTTGCCGATGAAGGAATTCCTGACTTCCTCGATATGTGCGAGCGAGGACGCCATCTCGTTGATAGCCTTCGCAAGCTCCGCGACCTCGTCCTTGCCGCTGACTTCGATCTTGCGGTCGAACCTGCCTTTCGAGTAATCGGTAGCCGCGGATACGACCTCGCTTAAAGGTTTGGTGATCCTTCTTGAAATGACGTAAAGCGAGATCATCGCCGCCAGGAACACCCACAGCGATACGGTCACCGCGACCATAACCATCTGTTTCCCGAAAATGCTGCGGTTCACCATATCCACGCTGACGAGGACGATAAAGCGTTCCCCGCCGATGTTTCCGACGGTGTACTGATTAAGGCGGCTGCCTTCGAAAAGATCCTCTACCGTGCTGGCGGAATAGGCGCCGCTTGCGGAAAGCATCTTATTGAGCGCCGATTCGGGAAGGGCCGGCGCGGCCGTCTCCTCCGCTCCGGCGGAAGCGGCGACAAGGTTTCCCGTCCCGTCGAAAACGTAGATATCGACGTGCGAACTCTGCGCGTTTTTGTTCACGAGCTCCGCCAGCTTCGGCGCGTCGGAAAACGCTTTTGCGATGTCCGGCGATCCGTTTACGTCGGAAACCGTCTCCGCGGCGTAACGGACGTTGTTGGCCGCCGACGCCATGACGTCGGCGCGGTCGCTGCGCGCGTCGTTGGAAGTGACGAAAGCGACCGAAAGGATTATTACGACGATACAGCAAAGCAGTATCACCGTAAACGCGGCGAGATATTTGCCGAATATACTTTTAAACATCGTTTTCCCCGCTTTCATCGTTATCGTTCAGGATATTTTATCACCGGTTTGTGAATTTTTCAAGTACATAAAATGTACGCGATGAAAACGACAAAAAATATTAATATATTTTTGTTGACAAAACGAAACACATGTGGTATATTATTCCCTGCGGACGCGATAAATACCCGGCCTGTTAGTCAAGTGGTCAAGACGTCGCCCTCTCACGGCGAAGACAGGAGTTCGACTCTCCTACGGGTCACCAGCAAAGAAACCTCTTTTGTTCTCCAAAAGAGGTTTCTTTTTTTCAAACCGCGGGCTTGGTATATCGTCACGCCAGCGTGCATTCTTCGCGGACCGATAACGGTCATTACCGCTTCTCTTCACTTCAAAACCCGTTGACATTTTGTTCCTTATGCTTTAAAATATATAAGTACATATAATTTAGTACTTAAAAAGGAGAACGGTACATGAAGACCGATCACAGGATCATCGCGCTGGTGCTTACCCTGGCGTTGCTTTCATCCGCTTTTGCGATGCTCGGCGCTTCCGCGAAAGCACCGGAGATTTCCGTAGTCAACGCCTCCGCGAACGAAACGACCACCTATAATTTCCTCATCAACGATATGGGGCTCAACGTGGCAGCCGCCTGCGGCGTTCTGGCGAACATTTACTGCGAATCCAACTTCAACCCGAACGCGCTCGGCGACAACGGCACGAGCTACGGCATCTGCCAGTGGCACCTCTCGCGCTGGGACAGACTTAAAGAGTACTGCGGCAACAACGGTTACGACTGGACGACGCTCGTCGGACAGCTCCATTATCTCCACTACGAGCTTGTAAACTATTACAAGACCCGCGTATGGGACAAGATCACCGCCGTTCCGAACACGGCTGACGGCGCGTATACCGCCGGTTACACCTGGTGTTATAACTTCGAAGTCCCCGCCGATACCGAAAACGTCGCGAAATATCGCGGCAACCTGGCGAAGAACACCTACTGGCCGCGCTACGCGCAGGAAGACACCTGCGACTGTTCGGATTCCTACGCCGGATACTATATCTGCACGACCTCGGAAGGCTATCCGCTCCGTATCCGCGCGGGTCACGGCACCGATTTCGACAAGATCGGCGAGATCCCGTCCGGAGCCGTCTGCTACGTTTCGAAAGCGAACGGCATCTGGGCGCACGTCACCTATAACGACGTCTCCGGCTATGCCTCCATGGAGTATTTAAGGCGCGCGGCTACCTATACGATAACCTATAACGCCAACGGCGGAGCCGACGCTCCCGAACCGCAGGAGAAGATCGAAAAGATGTCCGTATATCTTTCCACCGCGACTCCGAACCGTCAGTGGTACGATTTCAAGGGCTGGGCGACGAGCGCGGACGCGACCTCGGCGGAATACCAACCCTATGCGATCTATTCGACCGACGCGGATCTTACGCTTTACGCGGTATGGGCGGCTACGGAAAAAACGCTTTCTTCCGTAGCGGTAGAATCGATGCCCGACAAAACGGTTTATCAGATCGGCGAAGCGTTCGATCCGAAAGGCTTGAGCGTCCGCCTGAATTATGCCGACGGCACGTCGTTCGTGATAAACGAGGGGTTCGGTATAAGCGGTTTTGATTCCTCTTCCGCCGGCACGAAGACGGTGACCGTCACATATCAGGACAAGACTGCGACCTTCAGCGTAACCGTCGGATCCGACGGGCCGACCGACGAATGCAGTTGTTCGGATTCCTACGCCGGTTATTATATCTGCCAGACCTCTTCGGGCGTTCCGCTCCGCATCCGCGCGGGGCACGGGACCGAGTTCGACAAGATCGGCGAGATACCCTCCGGCGCGGTCGTTTACGTCACGATGGGCGACGGATCCTGGGCTCACGTCACTTATAACGGAGTCAGCGGTTACGCTTCCATGGATTATTTAAGGCGTGCCGAGACCTATGCGATAACTTATAACGCCAACGGCGGCACCGGCGCTCCCGAAGCGCAGGAAAAGATCGAAAAACTGCCGATCAACCTTTCCGAAACGGTACCCGAACGCGAAGGTTTCGTTTTCGCGGGATGGGCGCTCCGCTCCGACGTGGCGGAACCGCTTTATCAGCCGGGCGACGAATATGCGGAGGATATGGCGCTCGATCTTTACGCGGTATGGAACGCGGCGGCGGAACCCGAACTTGCCGGCATCGCCGTCGAGACGCTTCCGGAAAAGACGGTATACAAGATCGACGAATACCTGCGCCCCGCAGGACTTACGATCCGCCTTGTTTACAGCGACGAAAGTTACGAGATAATCCGTTCCGGCTTTACTCTGAGCGAGCTTGATTCCTCCTCGGCCGGCGTCAAGACGGTATACGTGTACTACAAAGGGTTCTCCGCTTCGTTTGAAGTGACCGTCGAACCGTCGTTCGCCCCAGGCGACGTCAACGGGGACACCAATATCGACGCGACCGATTATCTTATGGTCAAGCGGAGCGTGCTCGGCACCTACGATCTTACCGACGGCCAGAGATCGGCCGCCGACGTGAGCGCGAACGGCGAAGTTGACACCGCCGATTATCTTATGATAAAACGCCACGTACTCGGTTCGTACACCATCGAGAATTAATATGACCGCCGCGCTTCGTGCGCGCGGATCGAAAGTATAAAAAGGCTTTTGCATTGTCGCAAAAGCCTTTTTTCTTTAAACGTTTCGTTATTTCCGATCCCGCAGTTTTTCGGCGTAGCGGACGGCGGAGATGGCGTCGGAGCCGTAAAAATCGGCGTTCATCGCGTCGGCGTATTCCTGCGTCAGCACCGCGCCTCCGACCATGACTTTCACTTTTGGCAGTTCGCGGTGGATAAGCTCGACCGTCTCGCTCATCGCCGGGAGAGTCGTCGTCATAAGCGCGCTGAGCCCGACGAGATAAGCGCCGCTGTCCTTCGCGGCTTCAAGCACGGTCTCCGGCGGGACGTCTTTGCCGAGGTCGACAACGTTGAATCCGTAGTTGCGAAGCAGAGTCACGACGATATTCTTGCCGATATCGTGGATATCGCCGCGCACCGTGGCGAAAACTACCGTCGGAGCTCCTTCGTTGTTCCCGTCCCCGACGGCGAGCGAAATCGCGCCGAAAGCGGCTTTCGCCGCCTCCGCGCCGCTAAGAAGGCGCGGCAGGAAGACGCGTTTTTGCTCGTAATCGTCGCCGAGCGCGTTCAAAGCCGGGATTATCGAGCCGTCGATGACCTCCAGGGGCTTTTTGCCGGACTCAAGCTCCGCTTTCGCGGCGGTCCCGGCTTCCGATGGGAGTCCGCGCCTTATCGCTTCGATAAGCGTTATCGCTTTTTCGCCGTAAGAAGGAAGCGCGTAAGCGGTATCTTCTTCCGCAAACTCGAACCTGAACTCTCCGTGAGGCGAAGGAGAGGCGAACACCGCGTTTGTGTGAGGAGACGAGGGGTTGATTATCGCGGCGGTGAGCCCTTTGTCGATCGCCGCACCGAGGAACGAGGCGTTTATCCTGTCGCGGTCGGGCATCCCGTAGGAGATATTCGACACGCCGAGCACCGTCATTCGCCCGGTTTTTGCAAGTTTTTCAACGCATTCGAGCGTCGTTTCGCCGTTGTTTTTATCGGTCGCGACCGTCATCGTCAGCGCGTCGAAGATCAGGCGCGAGCTGTCGATCCCTTCGCTTTCGGCGCGTGTTATTATCTTATCCGCGATCGCGATACGGCCTTCGGGCGACTGCGGGATTCCGCCGTCGTCGAGCAGCAGCGCAACGGCGGCTCCGCCGTATTTTTTCATTATCGGAAGAACGTCTTTGAGCACTTCTTCCTTGCCGCTTACGGAATTTATGACCGGGACGCCGTTATAGATACGAACCGCCCGTGCGAGCGCCTCCGGCGACGCGGAGTCTATCTGCAAAGGCAGATCGCAGACGCTTTGCACCGCGCGTATCATATCGCATAGCACCTTCGGCTCGTCGATGCCGGGCAGCCCGGCGTTCACGTCGAGAAGGTCGGCGCCGGCGGATTCCTGGGACGAAGCCTCGCGCATGACGTACGCCGTGTCGCCGCTGTTCAAAGCCGCTTTCAAAAGCTTTTTGCCGGTGGGATTGAGCCTTTCGCCGATGACGGCGGTCTTTTCGCCGAACCGGTAGACTTTTGTGCCGGAACAGACCGCGAGCGGTTTATTCCCGCGCTTTAACGCCAAAGCGCCGTCAAGCGCTTTTTTAACGCTTTCTATATGCTTGGGGTCCGTGCCGCAGCAGCCGCCGACGGCGTTCACGCCGATAGCGGCAAGATCTTTTGCAAAAGCGAAAAACCGCTCCGGAGTCTCGCGGTAATAGGTCTTGCCTCCGGAAATGACCGGCATGCCGGCGTTCGCGTTGACGAAGACCGGGGTGCCGCAGTTTTCACAGATGATCTTCGCGATCGGGAATATCGCATCGGGCCCGAGCCCGCAGTTGACGCCTATCGCGTCGGCTCCCAGTCCCGAAAGATAAACGGCGGCGCATTCCGCGTCGGCACCGGTGAGCATCCTTCCGCCCTCGTCGAAGGTGACGGAGACCGCCACGGGAAGGGAGCAGTTCTCCCTTGCGGCGATAACGGCGGCTTTGCACTCGTAAAGGTTGCTCATCGTCTCGAAAAGCAGAATATCCGCGCCGGCGGCTTCGGCGGCTTTCGCGCATTCGGCGTAGACCGAAACGGCTTTTTCAAAATCCGCGTCGCCCAAAGGCGGCAAAAGCACGCCCGTAGGTCCGACGTCCGCGGCGACGATGATCTTCCTGCCGGCTTTACCGGCGGCGGCGCGAGCGATCGCGACCGCTTTTTTATAAGTCTCGGCGACGCCGAGACCGACGCGTTCGAGCTTTATGCGGTTCGCGCCGAAGGTGTTGGTGGTGATAACGTCGGCTCCCGCCGAAATATAGGCGCGATGGACCTCCTCAACGGCTTGCGCGTTGCGGTAGTTCAATATTTCCGGCGCTTCGCCGGGAGCGAGCCCGGCGTTCTGGAGCATCGTGCCCATCGCGCCGTCGAAAACGGCGATCCTGCCGCCGAAGACCGAAAAAGGATCCATCAACGTATCTCCGAAAGATTGTTTATGATAGCGCCCGCGATGTCGGGGCGGTTCATGGTGTAGATGTGGATATTGTTCACGCCGTTGGCGATAAGATCTACGATCTGCTCGGTCGCGTAGGCGATGCCCGCCTGGCGCATAGCCGCGGGATCGTCGCCGAACCGTTCCGCCATAACGATGAACCTGCGCGGCAGCACCGTGCCGGAAAGCGCGACGGTGCGTTGTATCTGGTTTACGCTGACTATCGGCATTATCCCGGCGATCACGGGCGTGAAAACGCCTATCGCGCGGAGTTTCGTAAGGAAGGAATACATTATCTCGTTGTCGAAAAACATCTGCGTCGTGAAAAAGTCGCATCCGCACTCCGCTTTGTTCTTCAAAGCGTACAGGTCGGCTTCACGGGACGCCGATTCGGGGTGGCATTCGGGATAGCAGGCGCCGCCGACGCAGAAGTCGCCCGACTGTTTTATCCTCGTTATAAGGTCGCTTGCGTGTTTGAAAACGCGCATCGGTTCCCTGCCCTCCGGCATATCGCCGCGCAGAGCGAGCACGTTTTCGATACCGCATTTTTTAAGGACCGAAAGGTAGTTTTGAAGTATTTCCTCATCGCAGGAGACGCAGGTGACGTGAGCGAGCGCGGAAACGCCGTTTTTGCCGACTTCCTCCGCAAGTTCCGCGGTATAGCCCGCCGTCGAGCCCGCCGCGCCGTAGGTGACGCTGATGAAATCGGGCTTCAAAGCGGCGGTCCGGGCGACGATCGCCTTGCTCTTTTCAAGCCCGGTACCGGCTTTCGGAGGGAACAGCTCGCAGGAAACGGTAATATTTTTCGATTCTATGATATCGGATATCTTCATATCAGTCATCCCTTTTGAAAACGTAATAATCCTTTTCCTCCGGCGCGCAGCCGTCGAAGCCTTTGCCTCCGGTCTTTTTTAAAAGCGTGAACCCTTTCGCGCAGGCTTCGATCTCGTCACCGCCGAAAACGCGCTGGGTCTGCCTTTCGCTTTCGCGCTCCCATTTTCCGCTGCCGTCATCCGAAAAAACGTCGATCGTAAAATCGCAAAAGTCTCCGTCGTCGCTCAGCGCGGCGCGCGTTGCGGCGAAAAAGCAGGGCGTTTCGTAACAGTACGATCTGCCGTCGAAGACGTTTTTATAGCGGAAAGGCGTGTTTACGTCGAAACAGAATACTCCGCCCGGTTCGAGGTAATTGTGAACGAGCGAAAAGACCTTTTGAAGCTCTTCGGCGGACAAAAGGTAATTAATGCAGTCGAACGACGAATATACCGCCTGGACGGTGCCGTAAAGCTCGAATCCGCGCATATCCTGGCAGAGCAGGAGCGTATTCAGCCCGGCGTTGTTCGAAAAAGCGGCGTTGAGCATCCCGTCGGAGATATCGATCCCGACCATATCGTATCCGCGTTTTGCGAGTATCGCGCAGATACCGCCGGTGCCGCAGCCGAGGTCGAGAACCTCGCGCACCGGGATCGAAGCGCAGGAAAAACACTCCTTTACGAGGTACTCCGCGTAAGGAAGATAGGCTTCGCCATTTATTTCGTCGTAAACGGCGGAAACGCCGGAAAACATTACCGGACTATCCTGTCGAGGACCATTGCGTAACCGTCGTTGCCGTAGCGGAGCGCGCGGTTTACGCGGGTGATCGTCGCGGTGGAAAGATGGGTCTTGTCGGCGATCTCGCTGTAGGTGTTGCCGTCGCGAAGCATCTCGGCGGCGACGAGACGTTTGCTCATCTCGG
>JAGAAM010000190.1 GCA_017615235.1 Clostridia bacterium | reverse complement strand
GTATCGCTCTGCGCGACGAAGTGCTTGGCGTTCCGGAGGCTGCCGCGGGATGCGTCAGCATCGATCCGGAAGACGCGAAAAAACTTTATGACTTGCTTTATAAACTGCTAGGAAATCTTCACACGGACGGCGGTGAATGATATGGTTAACAAAGATCTGAGAGAAAAACAAATAACGAAGACCAGCTTTATAGGCGTAGGCGCGAACGTACTTCTCGCCGCTTTCAAAGCGACGGTGGGGCTTATTGCAGGCTCGGTGGCTATCGTGCTCGACGCGGTGAACAACCTTACCGACGCGCTTTCCTCGATAATCACGGTCATCGGAGTAAAACTTGCGAAAAGACCTCCGGACAAAAAACACCCCTACGGTCACGGAAGGATAGAATACTTCAGCGCCGTCATCATCGCGGCGATCGTTATTTCCGCCGGCGTGACTTCTTTCATCGAATCGGTCAAGAAGATCATCGAACCCGGCGAACCGAGTTATTCGACGGTGACGCTTATCGTCATCATCGCGGCGATCGTTACTAAACTCATACTCGGCAGATACGTCCGCTCGCAGGGGATCAAATACAATTCAGACGCGCTTACGGCGGCGGGTTCGGACGCGCTTTTCGACGCGATACTTTCGTTCGCGACCCTCGTTTCCGCGGTGATAATGCTTATATGGAACTTTTCCGCCGACGGAATAATCGGCGTACTGATCTCCGGTTTTATCATCAAAGCCGGTATCGAGATGCTTCTTAAGCCGATAAACCGCATCGTCGGCGTGCGCGAGGACAGCGAAGTTACGAAGGGCATCCGTGCCGACATCGCGGAGATCGAAGGCGTAGACGGCGTTTACGACCTTATACTCCACAACTACGGACCCGATTACGCTATCGGATCGGTGCATATCGAGATCCCCGACACCGTGACGGCGAAGGAGATCCACGAGCTTACCGGAAGGATACAAAGCAAGATATTCCTTAAATACAGCGTCTTCCTGACCGTCGGCATCTACGCTATCGACACCCGCGACGAAGAACTGGCGGAGATGCGCAGCGTTTTAAGGAAACTCGCGGAGGATCACGACGGAGTCATCAACACCCACGGTTTCCTTATCAAGAAGGACGAAAAGAAGATATTCTTCGATATAGTGGTGGATTTCAACGTCCGCGACCGGGCGACGCTGGTCGAGCATATCAAAAAGGACGTCGAGGAAGCTTATCCCGGTTTTTCGGTATTTATCAACGTGGATTCCGATTTCAGCGACTGATTTACATAATTAATTTAATAATTCGGAAAAAACTTTCAAAAAGGGGTTTACAAACCGAATAATTTGTGTTATATTATTTTGGCATGCGGACACCGCATCCGCGGGATTGCCGAGTTTACAGGTTCGGCGGGCGTATCGCCCGTGCTTCACCAAACCGTTTGCCCGGTTTTACCCGTAAAATATTTATCGAAAGGTGAAAAACAATGATCGCAAAAGAAACCAAACAGCAGCTCATCAAGGAATACGCCGTTCACGAAGGCGACACCGGATCTCCCGAAGTCCAGATCGCCATTCTTTCCAGGCGCATAGCCGAACTTACCGAGCATCTCAAAGCCAACCCGAAGGACAACCACTCCCGCCGCGGCATGCAGCAGATGATCGGCAAGAGAAGAAAATTCCTTAATTATCTCCAGAAGAACGATATCGAGCGTTACCGTTCGGTCATCGAGCGCCTCGGAATAAGGAAATAACAGCAGCGTTTCACAAGCAATGCGGTCTTTTCCGCATTGCTTGTGTTGCGAATACCGAAATGCAAAGGAAGAAGGATGGTTTAGCAGTTAACTTTGCACCGGAAGAGTTCCGATCTGAAGTTAAGTGTTAAACTCATCCCGACTCCTTTCAAATATTGAAAACGAAAGGAATCAAGAAAATGTTTGAGAACTACAGAAAGTTCAGTTATGAACTGGCAGGCAGACCGTTAGTCATCGAGACCGGCAAGCTCGCCCAGCTGGCAGGCGGCTCCTGCCTGGTAAGATACGGCGAGACCGCCGTCCTTGCAAACGCCACCATGTCCCCCGCCCCGCGTGACGGGATCGACTTCCTTCCCCTCGCGGTCGATTATGAAGAAAGGCTTTACGCCGCCGGCAAGATCCCCGGAAGCTGGAACCGCCGCGAAGGCAGGCCGACCGAGCACGCGATACTCGCGTCCCGCGTGATCGACAGGCCTATCCGTCCCCTCTTCCCGAAGGACCTCCGCAACGACGTCGTAATTTCGCTTACCGTTATGTCCGTCGATCCCGATTGCTCGCCGGAAATTTCTGCGATGATCGGCGCTTCGATCGCGATTTCGATCTCCAACATTCCGTGGAACGGCCCGATCGCCGGCGTTTTCGTCGGACTCGTTGACGGCAAGATCGTCATCAACCCGACTGAAGCTCAGCGTGCGAAGAGCGATCTCGAGCTCACCGTCGCAGGCACCAAGGAAAAGGTCGTCATGATCGAAGCAGGCGCGAACGAAGTCGACGACGACACGATGTTCGAAGCCATCATGAAAGCGCACGAGGTCATCAAGCCTCTCACCGATTTCATCAACGAGATCAAAGCCGCTATCGGCAAACCCAAGTTCGAATACCCCGCTTTCGAGGTCGATCACGATATGTTCGACAGGATCGAGGCGATGGTCGCCGAGGACGTCAAAGCCGCCCTCGATACCGACGACAAACGTATTCGCGACGCCGCTTTACAGCCCATCTACGAGCGCGTTTACGAAGAACTTGCCGAGGATTATCCCGACAGCAAGGCTATGATCGACGAATGCCTGTATAAACTCCAGAAAAAGATCGTCCGCCGCTGGCTTTTAGACGAGCAGAAGCGCGTCGACGGCAGAAGAATGGATCAGATCCGTCCTCTCGCCGCCGAAGTAGGCATCCTTCCCCGTACCCACGGTTCGGGACTCTTTACCAGGGGTCAGACCCAGGTCATGACCATCGCGACGCTCGCTCCCGTAAGCGAAGAACAGCTTCTCGACGGCATCGACGGTCAGGAGACCAAGCGTTATATGCACCACTACAATATGCCCGGCTATTCCGTAGGCGAAGCAAAATCCTCCCGTTCGCCCGGCAGGCGCGAGATCGGACACGGCGCGTTGGCTGAACGTTCGCTCGTTCCGGTACTTCCCTCTGTCGAGGAATTCCCCTATGCGATCCGTCTCGTCAGCGAAGTCGTTTCCTCCAACGGTTCGACCTCCCAGGCTTCTGTCTGCGGTTCGACGCTCGCACTCATGGACGCCGGCGTGCCGATAAAGGCTCCCGTCGCCGGTATCTCCTGCGGTCTTATCACCGAAGGCGAACGCTGGATGACCATGATCGACATCCAGGGTCTTGAAGACTTCTTCGGCGATATGGACTTCAAGGTCGCCGGTACCAAGAAGGGCATCACCTCCATCCAGATGGACCTCAAGATCGACGGTCTTACCCCCGAGATAATCAAAAACGCGCTTGAAACCACCCACAAGGGCAGGAATTATATACTCGACGACATCATCAAACCCGTCATCGCGGAACCGAGAAGCGATGTTTCGAAGTACGCTCCGAAGATGATCTCCACGAAGATCGATCCCGATAAGATCCGCGAAGTCATCGGCTCCGGCGGCAAGGTCATCCAGAAGATCTGCGCCGACAACGACTGCAAGATCGACATCGAGGACGACGGCTCCGTATTCATCGCCGCTGTCAACAAGGAAAACGCTTACAAGGCGTTAAAGGTCATCGAAGCTATCGCGAAAGACCCCGAACCCGGCGAGATCTTCTACGGCACCGTTACCAGGATAATGAACTTCGGCGCGTTCGTCGAGATCGCTCCCGGCAAAGAAGGACTCGTCCACATCTCCCAGCTTGACAAGAAGCGCGTGAACAAGGTCGAGGACGTCGTTTCCATCGGCGACACGATCAAAGTCATCGTTTCGGAGATCGACGACAAGGGCAGGCTCAATCTTTCCCGCAAAGACGCGCTTGACGTTGTCGAAGACGACGAATAATCAACAATAGCCGCAAAAAGCGCTTTTGGATCGTTCCGAAAGCGCTTTTGATATTGTTTTATATTGACTTTATCGCCTTTATTTGATAATATATCAATTACCGGGAGGTGAGGCGAAATGGAATACAGGCGCGTTTTTCTCGTCGTTCTCGACAGCTGCGGTATCGGCAATGCGCCGGACGCCGCGGATTTCGGCGACGAGGGCGCTTTCACGCTGAAAAGCGTGATGAACGCTTCACCAGCATTGCCCAACCTCGCTTCACTCGGGCTGTTTTCCCTTCCGGAAACAAAAGGGCTTTCGGATGAAGGATCTCCCGTTACCGGCGACTTCGCCTCCGCTTGCGAAAAAAGCCGCGGCAAGGATACGACGGTCGGTCACTGGGAGATCGCGGGAGTTATTTCACCAAAGCCGCAGCCGACTTATCCAAACGGCTTTCCCGATGAACTATTAAAGACTTTTCTTAAAAAGACGGGGTGCAAAGGTTATCTTTGCAATCTTCCCTATTCCGGCACCGAAGTAATAAAGGATTACGGCGGGGAGCATATAAAGACCGGTTTCCCGATCGTTTACACCTCCGCCGACAGCGTTTTCCAGATCGCCGCGCACGAGGAGATCATCCCTGTCGAACAGCTTTATGAAATATGCGAGATCACGCGGAACGAAGTCTGCGTCGGGAAACACGCGGTGGGAAGGATCATCGCACGTCCGTTCAGGACCGGTGAGAACGGTTTTTACCGCACTGAGAACCGCCACGATTACTCGCTTGAGCCACACGGCGAAACGATGCTCGACAGGCTTAAAGCCGCGGGATTCGACGTGATTTCGGTCGGCAAGATAAAAGACGTCTTTGCCGGGCGCGGAGTGACCGAGGCGATCAAGGCCAGGCACAACCCCGAAGGCGAGGAAGCGTTGCTTGCGATGCAGGAACGCGATTTTAACGGGCTTTGCTTTGTCAACCTCGTCGATTTCGATATGGTTTACGGTCACCGCAACGATATTGACGGCTACGCGAACGCTTTAGAGCATTTTGACGTCACTTTGGGCAAATTTTTAAAGAATATGCGGGAAGACGACCTTTTGATGATAACCGCCGATCACGGATGCGATCCCGGTTTCAAAGGCACCGACCACACCCGCGAGAATATTCCGATACTTATCAAATCGAACCGTACCGACGGTAAATACCTCGGCACCAAAAAGGGATTTGACTGCATTGCGGAGACTATCTGCCGCAATTTCGGCGTTGAAGGTTTTCAAGCCGAAATACTCGATATCTGACCGACACCCCTAAAAAAGGAGTTGACCGCTATGAAAATGAGTGAGATCATCCAGGCAAAACAGTCCGGGCGCGAGTTATCCGAAGAGGAGATCGCGTTCTTCGTGCGCGGAGTCACCGACGGAAGTATACCCGATTACCAGACCTCCGCCTTTCTTATGGCGGTATGGTTCAAAGGGATGTCGGAGGAAGAGACTCTGATACTTACCGAATATATGGCTGACAGCGGCAGAAAAGCCGAATTCCCCGGCATAAAAGGCAAACTTGTCGACAAGCACAGCACCGGCGGCGTCGGCGACAAGACCTCGCTTATCGTAGGCCCGATAGTTGCCGCAACGAACCGCGGAGTATATATGCCCAAAATGGCGGGACGCGGACTCGGGTTTACCGGCGGCACGCTTGACAAGCTCGAAGCCTGCAAGGGCGTCGATACCGAGATAAGCGCCGAAAAGTTCAAAAAGACCGTCGAGGATATCGGATTCTGCATCGCCGGACAAAGCCGGCTTCTCGCCCCTGCGGAAGGGCGTATGTTCGCGATCCGCGACGTCACTTCTACCGCGAACAGCATTCCGCTGATCGCTTCGAGCATAATGAGCAAAAAGCTCGCCTCCGGCAGCGAATGTATCGTCCTTGACGTGAAATGCGGAAGCGGATCGTTCTGCCGCACGTTATCGGAAGCCGAGGAACTCGCAAGGCTTATGGTCCGCATAGGCGCGCAGGAAAGCAAAAAGACCGTCGCTCTGATAACCGATATGTCGGCGCCTTTGGGACGCGCGGTCGGCAACAGCGTCGAGATGATCGAGGCGATCCGGGTGCTCGACGGCTCCGGCGACGAGGATCTTACCGACCTCTGTCTTACCCTTTCGGCAAACGTGCTTTACGCCGCGAACGTCGCGGAATACGAAGAATGCTGCAAGATCGCGGAAGACACGATCTATAACGGCAAAGCGAAAGAAAAACTCGCCGACCTTGTCGAAGCGCTCGGCGGCGACAGACGATATATCTACGATACCTCGCTGTTTGAGGAAAGCAACGTCAGCGCGATACTCGCCGCCGACAAGAGCGGTTATATCACCGGGCTTGACGCGATGGAAGCCGGCAGAGCCGCCTCCGTATTAGGCGCAGGGCGCGACGTCGTCGGCGCTCCCGTCGATCATTCCGCGGGCATCATATTCCACAAGCGCGTCGGCGACAGAGTCGAAGAAGGCGAAGCCGTCGCGACGCTTCAGACAAGCGACATCGACAGGGCGCAGAACGGAATGGAACACCTGTTCCGCGCTATAACAATC
>JAGAAM010000189.1 GCA_017615235.1 Clostridia bacterium | reverse complement strand
GCGAAAACCGCGGCGGCAGTGTGCTTTTTTAAAACCGTCTTATTTCTTGAAAAGGCTCAACAGGTTGTATTCGTTGAACACTTTAACGGTGACGAGCGAGATCGTGCTCATGATCTTGATAAGGATATCGAGGGACGGGCCGACGGTGTCCTTCAGAGGATCGCCTACGGTGTCGCCGACGACTGCCGCGTCATGCGCGGGCGAGCCCTTCTTGTGGCCCTCGATAGCGCCGGTCTCGATGTATTTCTTGCCGTTGTCCCAGGCTCCGCCGGCGTTGCCGGTGAAGAGGGCGAGCATGATAGCGCTTATGGTAGCGCCGACAAGCACGCCGCCGACGAACTGCGCGCCGAAGATAAAGCCGCAGACGACGGGGAAGAGGATACAGAAGATAGCGGGAACGCGCATCTCACGAAGAGCGCCCTGCGAGGAGATCTCGATACAGGTCTTGTAGTCCGGAAGGACTTCGCCTTCGAGCAGACCTTTGATCTCCCTGAACTGACGGCGGACTTCCTCGACCATCTTTCTTGCGGCTTTGGCGACCGCTTCGATAAGCATGCCGGAGAACATGAACGGCAGAGCCGCGCCGATGATAACGCCGACGAGCACGAGCGGCTCGATCGCGTTAAGGGTTATGAAGTCGAGAGCGCCCTTGGAATAGTCGGTGTTCGCGACAGCGGGAGTAAATGCGAAAATGTAAGAAGTCATCATCGAAAGGGTCGCAAGCGCGGCGGAACCGCTGGCGAACCCTTTGCCGATGGCGGCGGTGGTGTTGCCGACAGAGTCGAGCTTGTCGGTGATAGCGCGGACGTCTTCTTCAAGATAGCTCATTTCCGCGATACCGCCGGCGTTGTCGGATATCGGTCCGTAGGTATCGACGGATACGGTAGCCGCGACGAAGGAAAGCATACCGATGGCGGCGGAAGCTACGCCGAACATCCCGGCGAGCGCGTAAGAAGCGTAAATCGCGACGCCGAGCACGACGCAGGGGAGCATACAGGAGATCATTCCGAGGGAAAGACCCTGGGTGATCGTAAGCGCGCTGCCCTCAATGGAAGCGGTGGAGACTTTCTTCGTGGGCTTGTAATCGTAGCTGGTGTAATATTCCGCTATCTTGCCTATGACGACGCCGGAGATAACGCCCAGAGCGGCAGCTACCCACGGGGAGGAGAAACCGATCTTGAATTCGATATGCGCAAGCTTTTCAGCGTCGAAACCGTGGAAGAGCCAGTAGGAAATGGCGAATCCGAGGACTATCGTAAGCCCCGCGGAGATCCAGGTCGCCATGTTGAGTTCCCTGTGAGGGTTGTCGGAAAGCTTCCTGCGGATAAACAGGGAAGCGATGCCGATTATGCAGGAGATAAGGCCTGCCGCCGCGAGTGCGAGCGGGAACATTATCAAAGCTTTAAGGATGGTCGGGTCGCCGTAAACGCCCTGGATGAAAAGTTCGATGGCAAGGATCGCGCCGGAAAGGAGCGCGCCGACGTAGCTTTCGAGCAGGTCGGAGCCGAGACCGGCGACGTCGCCGACGTTGTCGCCGACGTTATCTGCGATGGTGGCGGGGTTGCGGGGATCGTCTTCCGGGATGTGGGCTTCGGTCTTGCCGACAAGGTCGGCGCCCATATCCGCAGCTTTGGTATAGATACCGCCGCCGACGCGGGCGAAGAGCGCGATGATCGAACAGCCGAGAGCGTAACCGGAAAGCGTCATCGTGAACGAGGATTCAAAGATGTTCACGCCGCAGAGAGCGAGTATGCTCTTCGTGGAGGCGTTGGTGAAATCCTTCAGAGACGCGGATTCGATCTGACCGCAGGCGACGCCGAAGACGATGAATACGATAAAGATACCGAGCAGAGCGTTCGCGGAGACGCAAAGACCCATGACGGAACCGCCCTTGAACGCGACTTTCAGCGTTTCGGATAGCGATTTGGTGGTGCGGGCTTTGTTGGTAACGCGCACGTTCGCGTAGGTCGCGATCTTCATGCCGACCCAGCCGGCGCTGCCGCTCATGACGGCGCCGAGGATAAAGGCGATCGCTGCGGACCAGGAGATGACAAGAGCAAGCAGAACGGCGACGCAGGCGGCGACGATCGCTATGATCTTGTACTCATAGGTGATAAAGGCGTTTGCGCCGACGCGGATCGCACCCGCGATCTCACGCATGCGGTCGGTGCCTTCATCGAGCTTTTTGACCGCGAAGAAGTTGAAGGCCGCATAGGCGAGACCGCCTAAAGCCGCAACTATCACGAGGCCGAGGACAAGAGAAATGTTCGAGTCCATGATGAAAGTCCCTTTCGATGAAAAAGTATTGTATTTTTGACCGGCAAAGCAGGGGTTTCGGGAAGGTTTTCCCAAAATGCCCAAACTTTGCACGTTACCTATTATATATATACAAATCAACACTGTCAAGTGAGATTTTGCGAAAAAGTGAAATTTGTTTATTTTTATCAAAAAAGATCCCGCCGCCGTTGACTTTTTGACCCGGATATGGTAAAAATGAAACGTGACGGACCGTTTTAAAAGTTCGAAAAGGAGATTAAATGATGAACATTCTTCCGCAACCCAAAAAGTTAAAAAGAAATCCCGGATCTCTTTCCCTCGGCGCGCTTGATATCGTGCTTTCGGTCAACTGCGACAGCAGGATATTCAAAGCCGCTCAGAAGTTAAGGAGCGACGTTTACGAAGCCACCGGCGACGAAGCCCGTATAAAAAAAGTCCTCGGCGCTCCTGCAGCCGAAGGAAAGATCACGGTAGACTGCCTTAAAAAGAAAGGCGAAGGCTATCGCCTCATCGTTACCGAAAAAGGCGTTTCGATCCTCGGCGATTCGCTCGCCGGCGCTTTTTACGGGATCCAGACACTTCGCCAGATGATCAATACCGAAGGCGGCGAGATCCCCTGCTGCGAGATAAACGACAGACCGGATATGGCTTACCGCGGATTCTATCACGACGCGTCCCGCGGCCGTGTGCCGAAGCTCGAAAGCATCTTCGATATGATCGATTTCCTCGCCTATTACAAACAGAACTCCTATCAGATATACATCGAGCACACATTTGAATTCGACGAATACGCCGGCATCTACAAGGCTTTCGGCTACCTGACCGCCGAAGAGATCATGCAGATCGACGATTACTGCTACGAGAATTTCATAGATTTCGTGCCCTCGCTTTCCACCTTCGGCCACCTGTTCCGTCTGCTCGAAAGCGACAGGTATCACCACCTCTGCGAGCTCGATTCCTATAAACCCCACAACAACCCCTGGGTCGATACGATGCTCCACCACACCATCAACGCGAGCGACCCCGAATCGATCAAACTGATCTGCTCGCTGATCGACCAGTACGTCCCGCTGTTCAGGAGCAAATACTTCAACATCTGCTGCGACGAGACCTTCGATATCTGTCAGGGCAAGAACGTCGGAAAGGATAAAGGCGCACTCTACCTTGAATTCACCCTCAAGATCATCGACCATCTCAAATCCCTCGGCAAGACGGTCATGATGTGGGGCGACGTCGTGCTCAACCATCCCGAAACGATGTCCCGCTTCCCGGCGGATATGATAATGCTCAACTGGAACTACAGCCATGAACCCCCGGTATGGACTATCGAGAAGTTCGCGGAACAGAGCTTCGGCCAGATCGTCTGCCCCGGCACCTGCTGCTGGAACCAGTTCGCGGAGAACGTCGGCTACGCCGAAAGGAACATCACGAAGATGGTCACTGCCGGAGGCGAGAACAAGGTGTTCGGTATGCTCAACACCGCCTGGGGCGATTACGGCGCCGTCTGCCCGATCAACTGCACGCTTTACGGCATAGTCCTCGGCGCGGCTCTTTCCTGGAACCACCGCACGAAGACGATGTGCGCAAGGTTCGATAAATCGGTATCGGAACTCGTCTACGGCGATCCCACCGGCGAGACCGTCGCTTTACTGCGCGAGATCGGCAAGTGCGAGGATTTCCTCACCTGGGGTCCCTTCGTCAACGCGATG
>JAGAAM010000188.1 GCA_017615235.1 Clostridia bacterium | reverse complement strand
GGTATCATCCTGAATGGCTCCCTCAACTTCCGCAAGATTGTGCGCATCTACAAATGTGGTCTTCACTCCGTACTGGGGAAGAGTATGTGCCAGCAGATTATAGCTTCCGCCGTAAATGGTCTTCTGCGCGACGATATGTTCGCCTTTCTGCGCCAGCGCCTCGATCGTATAGGTGATCGCCGCCGCGCCGGATGCGAGCGCAAGCGCCGCAACGCCGCCTTCCAACGCCGCAACGCGCTTTTCAAGCACGTCCTGGGTGGAATTGGTAAGTCTGCCGTAGATATTTCCGGCGTCGGCAAGCCCGAAGCGCGCCGCCGCGTGTTCGCTGTTGCGGAATACGTATGAGGTCGTCTGGTAGATCGGCACCGCGCGGGAATCGGTCGCCGGGTCGGCCTGCTCCTGACCTACGTGGAGCTGTAACGTTTCGAATTTATATGCCATTTCTTTATCCTTTCTTTTCGGGGTGTCTGGCGTAATAGTCGTCCAGCGCGTTCTTTATCGCTTCCTCGGCAAGCACCGAACAGTGCATTTTGTAATCGGGAAGTCCGTCGAGCGCCTCTGCGACGGCTTTGTTGGTGAGCTGCAATGCCTCGCTCACCGGTCTGCCTTTTATAAGTTCGGTCGCCATCGAGCTGGAAGCTATCGCGCTGCCGCAGCCGAAAGTTTCGAACTTTACGTCGGTGATGATATCGTTATCTATTTTGAGGTAGATCTTCATTATATCGCCGCATTTCGCGTTGCCGACTTCGCCGATACCGTCGGCGTTCTCGATAACGCCTACGTTGCGGGGATTTCTGAAGTGATCCATTACTTTTTCGCTGTAAAGAGCCATTTTAAACGCCTCCTATAATATAAACTTCGATTTTCCGGCGCAGAGATCGCGCCAGACCGGCGAAAAGCCGCGGAGGTATTCTACGGTATCGCCGACCGCGCTTACGATATAATCCGCCTCTTCGTCGGTGAGGTTTTCGTCGATAGTCAGCCTCAACGAGCCGTGCGCAACGTCGTGCACCCTGCCTATGGCAAGTAAAACGTGGCTCGGATCGAGCGAACCGGAGGTGCACGCCGAACCCGACGAAGCGCAGATACCTTTATCGTCGAGCAGCAGGAGCAGCGATTCGCCCTCGATGCCCTCGAAACAGAAATTTATATTGCCGGGAAGCCTTTTAAAAGCGTCTCCGTTGAGCGCCGAATGCGGGATCTTTGAAAGACCTTTGATGATCCTGTCGCGCTTTCCGGTAATGATCCGGCGGTTTTCTTCGATGCTTGCGACAGCGTCTTCGAGCGCCTGAGCGGTCCCGACGATCCCGGCGACGTTTTCCGTCCCGGCGCGTTTTCCGCGTTCCTGCGCCCCGCCTTCGATAAGCACGTAAGGTCTTATTCCCTTTTTGATATAGATAAATCCTGCGCCCTTCGGGCCTCGGAATTTATGCGCCGATGCCGAAAGCATATCGATATTCTGTTCTTTAACGTCTATCGGGATATGCCCGACCGCCTGAACGGCGTCGGTATGGAAAAGCACTCCGCGTTCGCGGCAGATCGCGCCGATCACGCTTACCGGCTGGATCGTGCCGATCTCGTTGTTCGCGTACATCACCGTGACGAGGCAGGTGTCTTCGCGGATCGCAGACTTTACGTCTTCGGGATCGACGACTCCGTTTTCCCCTACCGGGAGATAAGTCACTTCAAAGCCCTGCTTTTCAAGCTTTTTAAGGGTGTGGAGCACGGCGTGGTGTTCGATCGCGTCGGTTATTATGTGCTTTTTGCCGTTCTTCGAGCCGATATCCGCGGCGGTCATTATCGCCTGGTTGTCCGATTCGGAACCGCCGGAGGTGAAGAATATCTCTTTCGGGTCGGCGCCTACACATCGCGCGATACGCATTCGCGAACTTTCGACCGCCTCTTTCGCCTTCTGTCCGAAGGTGTAAAGGCTCGACGGGTTGCCGTACTGTTCCGTCAGAAACGGCATCATCGCCTGCAGCGCTTTTTCGCTGAGTTTCGTGGTGGCCGCGTTATCGGCGTAGATCGTCATTACGGCACCTCCCTCTTTTTGCTTGATGAAAGCATTATACACCAAATTACCTACTGTGTCAATAGGTAATTATCGCTATATTTTTGCGATTTTCACTTGATTTACCTATTGACCTTGTGGTATAATAGGTAAAAAGACGGTTAAAGGTGGTGCTTTTTATGATCTCGACCAAAGGAAGATACGCGCTGCGCGTGATGATAGACCTTGCGGAAAACGGCAAAAAGGGTCCGGTGCCGCTGAAAGACGTCGCCGAACGGCAGGAGATATCCAAAAAATACCTGGAGCTGATCGTCCGCGACCTTGTAAAAGGCGGGCTTATAAAGGGCTCGAGCGGAAAAGGCGGCGGCTATATCCTTTGCAAAAAACCGGAGGAGTACACCGTAGGCGAGATAATCGAGCTTACCGAAGGCACGATCGCGGCTGTCGCCTGCCTCGCGGGGGACGAAGTCACCTGCCCCCGCGCTTCGCAATGCAAAACTTTGCCGATGTGGAGCGAGCTCGACGCGCTCGTGCGCGGGTTTTTCGACACAAAAAAGCTGAGCGATCTTTTATAAATTCCGTTTAAAAGAATATCCCCGGCAGCGGAAAACCGCCGCCGGGGATCTTTTATTGCTTTCGTATCAGAGCCACTGGCTGTTGAGCCACTGGATCCTCTGACGGACGAATTCCCGGATATATCCGGAGGCGGTCGCCTGATCGCCGCTGTTCCAGCGGCGGGTGTTCATCGCGAAATCGTCGGCATAGACCGTCGCTACGCGGTCGAGCTCGTCGAGCCAGCCCTGCTGATCGCCGCGAGTATTCATTTCGCGCCACTGGCGCTTGACGATGTTTTTGAAGAAGGAGGATTTATAAAGCGTTATGAACCAGGTGAACGACCTGTTTCCGGCGTATGCGAACTCCTCCGGCTGGAAGGCGGAAACCCAGAAATGTTCCATCGCAAAGCCTTCCGACGTGCCGTAAGCCCAGGAATAGTCCCAGGGGGCGCAGAAGGTAAGGCGCGGATGATCCGCCGTGAAATCGACGTACATGAAGAAGCTGCCTATGCCGCCGTCGCGTTCCGCCGCGACCTCGCGGGAGATATACATCGCCGCCGCGGCTTCGAGGTCAAGAACGTTCCCGACGCACGCCTCCGCGCTTGAAAACTCGTTCTGCGCAAGCACGAGGTCGTTGTTGCCGTTAAGCTTGTAATACCTGTTTTCATAGATCGCCTGATAGACTATCTTATAGACGTTGTGGATATATTTGGAGATGTAATTGAGCTGATCCCAGGTCATCACGTCGTATTTGACCGAGTAACCCGCCTGGCGCGCCTGTTTCGTAACGCCGTACATATCGGTAAGCCAGACGTTGTCGTAATCCATTATGAAGGTGTAATCCTCGTTCTGCCAGTAGTTGTCGATCTCGACGAGATAGCCGGTCCTGAGTTTTGTGTCCTCGTCCTTCTTTTCGTCGATATTTATGCGGTTTTCCTGGATCTGAGTCTGCTCGCAGAGGACGTACGCGCCGTAATAGTCATAGTTGATATACACCTGGACGAAGGTGTAGTCGGAGGAGAAGTACGCGCCCTGGCAGGCGTCCTCGAACATTTTGAAGCCAAGCGGCTCGCGCATGAAAGCCGAAT
>JAGAAM010000187.1 GCA_017615235.1 Clostridia bacterium | reverse complement strand
CGCATCGCCGCGCTCCGCGAGGAGATCGGCGCCATCGAGCGCACGCGCGACGTACAGCGCGCCGCGAGGACGCGCTCCGGTTTGAAGACCGCCGCGATAATCGGATATACCAACGCCGGGAAATCCACGCTGCTGAATACGTTAACCAACGCCGGCATATTAGCCGAAGACAAGCTTTTCGCCACGCTCGACCCGACGACGCGCCGCCTTACGCTCCCATCGGGGACGGAGATGCTCCTCGTCGATACCGTCGGCTTTATCGACCGTCTTCCGACCCAGCTCGTCAAGGCGTTCAAATCGACGCTCGAAGAACTGAAATACGCCGACATCCTCATCCACCTCACCGATGCGTCGGAAGAGATCGACGAGCGCGAGCGCAAGCATAACGTCGTGACTTCGCTCGTACAGGAGCTCGGCGCCGCCGACAAACCGGTGGCGGAAGTCTTCAACAAATGCGACCTCGCGGTCAACGACGCGCCGTTTCCGTCCGGTACGGTGGAGATCTCCGCGAAAAGCGGAGAAGGGATCGGCGCCCTGCTTGAAAAACTCGATTCACTCGTCGCCGACGGCAAAAAGCGGGTGACGATGTTCTTCGGCTACGGCGACACCGCGAAATTCCACAGTCTTGCGAAATTCGCGACGGTCGTTTCGCAGGAATACCTCGACGAAGGTATTTCCGTGACCGCCGATTGCGACGAAAAGGCGCTCGGGATGTTTGCGGAATTTATCAAAGATTTTGTTCGATAAAGCAAAAAGAAGTTCGTCCGTGAACTTCTTTTTTCTGTAATGCTATTGACACGCGAAACGCTTTGATGCTATATTATTTACGTAAACAAAATCACACAGGAGGAAGATACAAATGAAAAAATTCCTTGCGCTGATCACTGCTTTGCTGCTGATCGTTCCTCTCGCTTCCGTCTGCGCGTCCGCAAACGATTACGAGGATTCGATAATCGCTCTTGTCGGCGAACCCGACGACGAGGCCGGACTTGATATCGAACTGTCTCTCGCTTCCGGCAGACTCGCGGAGGGCGAGACCGTAACGGTACAGATCGACTTTGTAAATTACACCGTTTCCGACGTAGCGGTCGTCTGTTTTGACTTGTACTTCGACGCAGAAGTCCTCGAACTTCAGTACGATCCTGTCGAAGATATCGGCGACGATATGGAACTTCTTCTGGATAACTTCGCCGTGCTTCCCGGACGTAACGGCGACTGGGAATCGCTTGTCAAATTCCGTCCCGATACCGAACCCGGAGTGATCCATTTCAATTTCGGCACCACCAAGACAAGGGCTGTCGCCAACAATGACGGCGATATAGTCATCACGCTTCCGTTCACGGTGCTTTCCGGCGAATGCGAGGAGACCGCGATTTACGTTCCCACCAACGAACGCGCCAACATAAACACCTATTCTTTTGTGCCATACCCCGCCAACGGCGATTACGTATTCGTGCTCGCTCCGGTGATCTATACCGTTGCCTTCGTCGATGACGACGGAACGGTCATCTCCTCCGCGCAGTACGAGGAAGGCGACGAGATAGCAGTTCCCGATGATCCTTCCAAACCCGCGGATAATTACAACACCTATGAATTTATCGGCTGGGATCCCGCGGTAGTCACTGTCTGCGCCGGCGACGCCACCTACACGGCGACCTACGGCGCCACCCCGATAGACTACACCGTCACCTTCCTGAACGAGGACGGCGCCTTGATCTCGTCCGAAACCTATCATTACGACGACCCGATCGACGTTCCGGAAGATCCTTCCAAACCCGCCGACGAGACCTACACCTATTCTTTCGCCGGCTGGGATCCCGAGGTCGCCGAGAATTGCGCCGGCGATGCGGAATATACCGCCACCTATAACGCGACCTATATAGAATACACTGTCGCTTTCTACGACGAAGACGGCAGCCCGATCTCCTCCGCTACCTATCATTACGGCGATCCGATCAACGTTCCGGAAGATCCCTCAAAACCCGAAGACGATCAATACACCTACGTCTTCACCGGATGGGATCCGGCAGTTTCCGAGACCTGCGCCGGCAACGCGGAATATACCGCGGTCTACGCCTCCGTTCCGAAATCCGGGACCTACGCGATAACCGTCGACCACGCCAACGGCATCAACGAAGGCGGCGTTTCCGTTATCTTCGGCGGCGATACGGTCGAAAGCGCGATACTCGCCGTCAAACCCGCCGATTACATCCTCGGCGACGTCAACGGAGACGGCAAGATAGAAGCCGTCGACTATCTTATGGTCAAACGCCACGTTCTTAAAAGTTATATCCTCGAAGGCGATATGTTCTTCCGCGGAGACATCGACGGAAACGGCACGATCGAAGCCCAGGACTACCTTAAGATCAAACGCCACGTGCTCAATTCCTATACGATCCCGCAGCCGGAGATCGTTTTAGGCGACGACCTTTCGGATTACGTCGTGATCACCGTTGACGCCGAAGGAAAGATCGCTTCGATCAACAGCGAGATCGGCACGGCGAAAGCCGACACCGCTATATCCGAAGGCGGATACGCATTGGTCATCCATAAAGACGCCATCGGCAACGACGTCGCTCTCGTACTCGGATACCTCGAGACCGGCGACACGGTCGGGCTTGAAAATATCGATTTCGAAGCTCTCG
>JAGAAM010000186.1 GCA_017615235.1 Clostridia bacterium | reverse complement strand
CAATGCAGTACCGACTGCGCAATTCAATATTAGAAAATCCGGTGACCAGCCATTATGATCTATACTTGGCATTTAGCAAATATGTTTGGTCTTGGATGTTATTCATTCAGCGGGTTATAAGCAATCAGGCACATTTTCGATAGTGGTATATAATACAGCATTGGGATGACCTCGAAGCAGCGGCACAGCCAAAACCGTTCCTGACGGTGGTTTCGTTCACCGTAGACTTTTCCGGAACTTATTAAAGGAGGATCAAATGGAAGACAACACCAAAAGCGCAGTAACAGCCAAAGTTCCGGATGAAGCGGAAACAGGCACGGATGAAATGACGGAAAAACAGGAAAAACGCAAAAAGATCCAAAAGTTAATCGCTTTTTCTTTAGCTGCATTATTTGTTTTCCAGATCATTTACGAAATAATAAGTTTTATGCCGAAAAGTGACAGGTATTTTATAAAAAACTTTTCCGATCACCGCGAAACTATGGAAAAATGGGTCGATATAATGACCGAAGTATTCGACGCGGAAAAAGAAACGCACGAAGATCTGGTATGCATCAGTTTAATTCCCGTATTGCCTTCACTTAAAAACGGGGTTTTCAGATTGAACTGTTTTTTGGAGAACGAAGAACAATATTCCGTAGAGATCCCCGCTGCAGACGACGATTATAATGAATTGAAGAATATTCAAAGCGATATTCCAAATCCCGACAAACGCACAGGAGAGAACAGCTTGTTTTTAGTCGTCACCGACAGTCAGGTCGCTTTTATAAAAGATCGCTACGCAGCTGTATATTCGCGCAGCGGTTGGAAACCGAAGTATATAAGCCCGAGGTTTGAATACTCCGATTATCGCATTACACGGATATCTTTTCATTGGTATCACGTTATTGGATTCAACAATCCGGGACTTTTTGGTCTTTATCCTGATTAGCAATCGGCTTTAATTGGTTACAGCAAACAGCTATTTGGAAAATCAGGCGCTTCATTCGTTAATGGATTCAATATTGAAATGTACGATAACCAATGATGGGTGACAGTCGATAAGGACAATACTTGTCGACTGTCACCCACGAAGCAATTTGACACTTACCGGAAGGGTTTTACGCCCTTCCGGCTTTCGTTTTACGCCTGCAAACCGCCGATATTGCGCGTTAAAGTGCAAAAAACTACCACTTGGCGCCGAAAAACTACCTGTCGGCGTTTTTGGCTTTACAAATCGTTATTTGTCGATTATAATTGACGCGTAGGGAGGTGAGAACGTGAAACTGCGGATTGAGATCGATCCGGAAGGACCGGAGGAGATCGTCATCAGATCGCGCGAGATATCGGACCGGTTAAGGCGCATCCAGGAGACGATCGACCGCGAGCTCAACGGCTCGGAGGAGATCGCCGTGCGTAACGGCGACGACGAATGTTATCTTCCGTACCGCGAGCTTCTGTTCTTCGAGACCGTGGATAACCGCGTTTACGCTCACACCGCCAAAGACACCTACGTATGTCCTTTAAGGCTGAACGATCTTACGCTGCTGCTCCCGAGATATTTCGCAAGGGCTTCGAAAAGCTGTATAGTCAACACCTCCCGGATACGTTCTATCAGCCGCGGCCCTACCGGAGTCAGCACGGCGTCTTTCGCCAACTGCGACAAAAAAGCGTTCATATCGCGTATGTATTACAAAATAGTACGCGAAATAATCGAAGAAACGAGGTTGAAGTAAAATGGCAAACGAAACCAGGACCAAAAGCTTTAAAAGCGCAAAAAAATACGGCAAGATATTCTGGGGCATAGTCCTTATCCTTTCCGCCGTGGCGCTGATACTCAACGGCGTCGGGATCGAATTCGGCTACGGCATAACCGCGTGGCGCATCATACTCGGCATCGTACTCGTCGCCTGGCTCGTCTACGAGATAGTGCGGCTTAAATTCACAAACCTGTTTTTCCCTCTGGCGTTCCTGTTCATAGTCTTTCAGGGACCGATAGCAAACGCCTGCGGTATGCAGGGCGATAAGATCATCGACGTGTGGATAGTTCTCGTGGCGGCGCTTCTGCTGACGGTGGGATTCAAAATAATGTTCCGCCGCAAGAAGGTCATCAACGTCAACGGCACCAACGTCAACGTCGGAAAGAACAGCACCGTCGGCGGCAAGATCGGCAACGAGACGCTTTATCTCGACGCTTCCGATCTTTCGGAAGTCGTGGTATCGGAGCATCTCGGCAGCGTGGAGATCTTTATCTCCAACCGCGAGGCGTACGACGGCAACGGTCAGATCACGATCTGCGAGAACCTCGGCAAGATAACCGTCCATATCCCCGGCGAATGGAACGTCGTGACCCATTCGAGCGAGAATCTCGGCCAGGTCTCGATCCCTCAGCACGACGCGACCGGCGACAAGAGCATAACGCTCATCATCACCGAGAACCTCGGCCAGGTGGTCGTCGTTTTCGACTGATAACGTAAAACGCGATCAAGGGAGAGGTCGTATTTTATAACGGCTTCTCCCTTCGGTTTAAATTCGGAAGGGGCTCCGTGAAAAATGGACAAGACAGAGAACAAAAAAGAAATCAAGGCGCGCAGGCGCCCTTTTATAAAAGAATTATTCCGCAATAACAAATTCAATCTTACGATGACCGTGATCTCGGCTTTGCTCATCTCCGGCGCGAACATCGTCATTTCCTGGCTGATAAAAGAAGTCTCCGACCTTATCTCCGGCGATTGCGAATACGGGTTCTGGACGCTGTTCTTCATTATGCTCGGCGCGTTCGCGATGCTGCTCGCAAGCTGGCTTCTCGACCGGATGTTCCTTTCGGAATTCCGCTCGAAAGCGATGAAACAGTACCGCGACTACGCCTTTGAACGGCTTACCGGGAAGGGCATCCAGGCGTTCTCCGGCGAGAACAGCTCGCTTTATATCTCCGCTTTGTCGAACGACGTCAATACGATCGAGCAGGAGTTCATCTGCAAGATCCAGAGCATTATCCAGGTCGGCGTGACTTTTATCGGCGCGCTCGTGCTTATGATATGGTACAGCCCGCTGCTTACGCTGGTCGCGATCGGTTTTTCGCTTTTGCCGGTCATCGTCTCCGTTATTCTCGGAAACAGCGCCGCAAAAGCGGAAAAGAACGTTTCCGATAAAAAAGAAAAATACGTCGGTATGCTCAAAGACGTGCTTACCGGTTTCGCGGTGATAAAAAGCTTCAAGGCGGAGCGCAGTATCGCCCGGATACATAACGAAAGCAACGGGGAAGTCGCCTCCGCTTCGAAAAAGCGCACCAACGTGAACGTTCACGTCGGTTACGCCTCCGCGATGGCGGGCGGCGTGCTCCAGTTCGGCGTGTTCCTGGTCGCCGCGGCGCTGGCTCTTTCGGGGCAGGGAGGCATCACTCCCGGTACCGCGATAGTTTTCGTCCAGCTTTTAAACTACGTCCTCGCTCCGATCCAGGCGTTCCCGCCGTTCTACGCGGGCACGAAAGCCTCGTTCGGGCTTATCGACAAGCTCGCGTCGGCGCTTGACAAAAACGTCCCCGACGAGGGCGGACATATCGCGCCGGAGCTTTCTAAAGGCATCTCGATCCGCGGCCTTACCTTCGCCTACGAAGAGGGCAGACCCGTCCTTAACGGCGTGGATATCGATATCCGCGCGGGCGGCTGTTACGCGCTCGTCGGCGGCTCCGGAAGCGGAAAATCGACCATCCTCAACCTTCTTATGGCTTCCTCGCGCGATTACGAAGGCGAGATACTTTATGACGGGAACGAGCTTAAAAACGTTTCGCCGGCCTCGCTTTACGATCTCGTTTCGATCATCCAGCAGAACGTTTTCGTCTTCAACAGCACGATCCGCGACAATATCACGATGTTTTCCGACTTTTCCGACGAGGAGGTCGCACGCGCGGTGCGTATGTCCGGGCTTGAAAAGCTTGTTTCCGAAAAAGGCGGGGATTACCTCTGCGGCGAGAACGGTTCCGGTCTTTCCGGCGGCGAGCGACAGCGTATTTCGATAGCGCGCGCTCTGCTTCGCAAGACCCCGGTGCTATTCGTCGACGAAGCGACGGCTGCGCTCGACGCGGAGACCTCCTTCGGCGTGCTCGACGCGATACTGAAGCTTGACGGCTATACCCGCGTTATCGTCACCCACGACCTCGACGAGAACGTGCTCCGCCGCTGCGACGGACTTTTCGCGCTGAAAAACGGAACGGTATCCGAGCAGGGCACTTTCGCCGAACTGATGGAAAAGAAGGGTTATTTCTACTCGCTCTTCACCGTCTCTCAGCAATAAAAAACGGTTAAAAAAACAGCCGATCATCCCGGCTGTTTTGTTTTTATGGGTTGT
>JAGAAM010000185.1 GCA_017615235.1 Clostridia bacterium | reverse complement strand
TCCGCCCTCCTGGAGTTCAAGCTTGATCTCGCTCAGTTCTGCGGGCGAGGCCGCCCTCTCGATAAATCCGACGACGCTTTCGAGATAGGAGCATTCGCTTTTCGTCTTTTCTATCTGTTCCGCGATCGAGACCGAAGCCCTTTTCATTTTCGCGTACTGTTTATAATACTTCTGCGCGTTGCGGGATGGCGAAAGCTCTTTTTCGAGCCTGACGGTGATCTCGTTGCCGCTTTCGTAATCGACCGCGGTAAGCGCGGTATCGCCCTGCTTTACGCGGTATATGTTCGCGGTTATGACGTCGCCTTTTATGCGGAAGGAATCCATTTTCCCGCATTCGGCGAGTTCTTCTTTCAAAAGCCCGAGCTTTTTGATCGCTCGCGCAAGGTCGTTTTTGACGGTGTGCATAAGCTCCCGCGAGTAGCGGCTTATGTTTATCGATTCCTCGCGCTTGCCGAAGAAATCGTTAAGAAGCGATCCGGTATCCGGGTATTCGCGGCGTGTAAGGCTTTCGGGGTACTGGGCAAGCGGCATGAACGAATACTCGATCCCCCTGCCTTCGGCGTCGAAGACCGCCGTCGGAGCGGCGCCTCCGTCATAAGCGAAGCCGATCACGCTTTTCATAACGTCGAAAACGCGGTCGGCGCAGCCTTCGCAAAGTTCCGCTTCGGTATCGCCGCAAGCCCTGAATGCGACTTCGCGCGCAATAAGCGGCGAAAAGGCGAAAAAGCCCCGGACTGTCATATCTGAGATCCGCATACCGTATTTATCGGCGCAGTAAGATTTGAACCCCTCCCTGCTTATATCCGCGGCGGAGATCTTTTCCTGCTTCGGCGGCAGTTCGTAGGGCAGACCGGGAGTGATCTGCCGTACCGTGCCGGTGATATCCGTCGTCGAGGAGGCGGCGATAATGCGTCCTTCCTCCGAAACGAGGATGATGTTGCTGTACTTGCCCATCATCTCGGCGTAAATATACTTTTTGCGGATATAGCCCATCTCGTCTGCGGAATCGAAGGCGAACCGCACGATGCGCTCGTTCTCTACCCGGTCGACTCCGGAAATGCGCGCATTCTGCAGGTGTTTGCGGTAAAGCATACACAAGGGCGTGGGATCGTCCGGTTTCGCGACGGGATCGGCGGTCACCGAAAGTATCGGTTTGGAAGCCGAAGCCGAGATTATTAAATTCAAATGCCTTCCTTCGGAATAGATCTGGAAGAAAAAGCAGGACTGCGAGCTTTGATAAATCTTTTCAACACGCGCCCCGGCGTAAGCGTTCAACTCCCGCGCGGCGGCGGCGCAGAACAATCCGTCAAATGCCATATTCTCTCACTCTGTCAAAATCAAAGATGACCGTTTCGCAGGTCCCTCCGGAAGCCTTTTCAACAAGCCCGGCGAGGAACGGGAGCACCACCCTTTCGGTGGCGTGGTGCGTCATACAAACGAGGTTGATGCCGTATTCGGCGGCGGCGATGTACGCGCCGTGGTTCGCTTCGCCGGTGACGAAGGTGTCGGCTCCGGCAAGGCAGGCGTCGAGGAGATGATCCTTACCACCCCCGGAAACGATCGCGACTCTTTTCACTTTACCGCTCCCCTTCACGGCGAAGCTGCATTTCTCGCCCAGCGCTTCCTCGCAGAAAGCGACGTAATCTTCAAGAGGCGTTTCGTTTTCGATATTCCCCAACCTTCCGAAAGGAAGGAAGGCGTAAGTGTCTTTAAGTCCCAGCGCTGCGGCGAGGCAGTCGTTTACTCCGCCTTCAAGCGAATCGAGCCTCGTGTGGTAGGAAAGCACGGCGATGCCGTTACGGACGCACTTTATCGCCTTTTTCGCGACGGGATCGTATTCGTCAAGCCTGTCGATCGGGTGGAAAACGAGCGGATGATGGGTGAGTATCGCCTGCGCGCCGATAGATGCGGCGAATCCTATCGCCTTTTCGGTGGCGTCGAGCGCGATCACGGCTTTTTTGACCTCCCCGTTCCCGTCAGGGACGACCATCCTTCCGTCGTGATCCCATTCCTCGCTCAATGAAGCGGGTATAAGAACGTCAAGAGCGCGGGAAAGTTCGTTTACAGTCATTTTTTATCACCTTTCTTTTACAACAAAAACAGGGGTGCCGCAGAATAATGCGGCATCCCCCGGAAAAAGACTTATTTTTTCAAAAGTTCCTTCACTTTGTCGACGATGCCGGCGGCGGTAAGACGGTAATGTTCGAGCAGCACTCCTGCGGAGGCGCTGGTGCCGAATTCATCGTTCACGCCGAGCTTCGCGAGCCTTGCGCTGCCGCTTGCGGCGACCACGGCGGCGACCGCGTCTCCGAGTCCGCCTATGACGGAATGTTCCTCCGCGGTGACGATGTTGCCGGTCTTTGAAGCGTATTCCGCGATAAGCGCGTTATCGAGCGGTTTTACCGTGTGGATGTCGAGCACGGCGGCGTCGATGCCCTCCGAAGCGAGTATCGCGCGCGCCTCGATGGCGGCGGAGACCATTATGCCGGTCGCGGCAATCGTGACGTCTTTACCGTCAGCGACGACTATGCCTTTGCCAATCTCGAATTTATACTGACCCTTTTCGTATACCTGAGGGACGGCGTATCTGCCTAAACGCATATAAGCCGGGCCGTCGTAATCCATAAGCTGTTCGAGTATCGCTTCCGTCGAAGCGGAATCAGCGGGCACGAGCACCGTCATCCCGGGAAGCGCGCGCATTATCGCGATATCCTCGCAGAACTGATGCGTGGCGCCGTCCTCGCCGACGGTAATGCCGGCGTGAGAAGCGCAGACGCGCACCCGTAGGCGGGGATAAGCGACGGAGTTGCGGATCTGCTCGAACGCGCGTCCGCAGGCGAACATCGCGAACGACGAAGCGAACGCCGGAACGCCGGTGGCGGCGATGCCGGCGGCGACCGAGATCATGTTCTCCTCCGCTATGCCGCAGTTGAAGAACCTTTCGGGGAACTTCTTTGCGAAAACGCAGGTCTGGGTCGAACCCGAAAGATCGGCGTCGAGCACGTAAAAATCGTATTTATCGCCGAGTTCGGCCAATTTTCTGCCGTAGGCGGCTCTCGTAGCTTCTTTTTCAGCCATTGTTCAGATCCTCCACAGCTTTTTCGTATGTTTCTCTGAGTTCTCTTTCCGCGATCTCGTATTCGGCGTCTTTGGGAGCTTTTCCGTGCCATGCGTAATTGTTTTCCATGTAGGAAACGCCCTTGCCCTTGACGGTATTGCAGACTATCACGGCGGGTTTTCCGCATTTTTCGGCGTTCAGCACGGCTTTTTCGATCGCTTCGAGGTCGTGACCGTCGATGACCTGAACGTTCCAGCCGAAGGCGCGGAATTTTTCGTCGATCGGGGTGGGATTCATGACTTCCGTGACGGCGCCGTCGATCTGATAACCGTTGAAATCGACGAATGCGGTCACGTTATCGAGTCCGTAATGGCTGGCGAACATCGCCGCTTCCCATACCTGGCCTTCCTCGATCTCGCCGTCGCCGAGGATGGTATAAACGCGCCATTTCTGACCGCTGCGCTTCGCGGCTGCAGCCATTCCGCAAGCCGCGGAAAAGCCCTGCCCGAGCGATCCGGTGGTCATATCTATACCGGGGACGAGTTTCATATCCGGGTGTCCCTGGAGCATCGATCCGAGTTTACGAAGGCTTTTAAGTTCCTCCTCCGGGAAGAATCCGCGCATCGCCAGCGCCGCGTAGACAGCCGGGCAGCAGTGACCTTTCGAGAGGACGAATCTGTCCCTCTGCGGATCGTTCGGATTTGCCGGATCGACATTCATTTTGTCGAAATAGAGATAGGATATAATCTCCGCGATGGAGAGCGATCCGCCGGGATGACCGCTTTTCGCACGGTAAACGGCGTCGACGGCGAGCATCCTTATACGCGCCGCCCTCTCTTTGAGCATAAGCAAACGTTTCTTTTCCATAATACCTCCTATATTATGAACATTGCTATATTTTCGCCGGTGCGGTTTCTACGCGTCGGCTTACAGACCGATTTTTCTTAATGCGTTTTCAAAATATTCAGGGCGTTTTGCCTCGAATTCAAGGAACTTTCCGGTGATCGGATGAATAAACGCGATATATTTCGCGAAAAGGCACTGTCCGTCCATTCCGAGGCTTGTCTTTTCGCTGCCGTAGACCGGGTCGCCGGCTACGGGATGGCCTATGTAGGACATATGGACCCTTATCTGGTGGGTACGCCCGGTCTCGAGCAGACATTCGACGTAGGTATAGCCGTTACCCTCCGCGATGACGCGCCAGTGAGTGACCGCAGGTTTGGAATTATGCTCCGTTACCGCCATTTTCTTGCGGTCGGTCTTATGCCTTCCGATAGGCGCGTCTACGGTGCCGCTCTGTTCCCTGAACCTGCCGGCGACGATCGCGTCGTATTTGCGGGTGAATGAATGCTCCGCGATCTGCGAAGCGAGCCCGGCGTGCGCATCGTCGGTCTTGGCGACGATGAGAAGTCCCGAAGTGTCTTTATCTATGCGGTGGACTATTCCCGGCCTTATAACTCCGTTTATGGAAGAAAGCCTTCCGCGGCAGTGGAACAGCAAAGCGTTAACAAGCGTTCCGTCCGGGTTGCCCGGCGCCGGATGCACCACCATTCCGCGCGGTTTGTCGACGACGAGAAGATATTCGTCCTCGTATACGATATCGACGGGGATATCCTGCGGAACGGCGGTAAGCTCCGTCGGTTCGGGGATATCGGCTTCGACGGTATCACCCGGCGAGACGACGGACTTTTTTTCTTTTTTCGCGCCGTTGACCTTTACAGCGCCTTCGGAGATAAGCTCCTGCGCGCGTGAACGGCTTATTCCGAAAAGTTCGGCGACCGCGACGTCAAGGCGTTTGAGCTCATCGCCTTCAAAGACGAGGCTGTTATTCATCTTCTTTTTCTTTGTCTTCTTTATCGCCGTCCTGCGGCGCCGAGAAGACGTCGACGGGTTCGCCGTCGGCGGCTATGACGACCGCGACTTCCTCCGAAGCGGCCTCCTGCTCGGCTTTTTGGCGTTTTTCGATCTTCGGTTCGAAGAAGAGGAGATAAACGGCAAGCATAACGGTGCCGACTGTTATGAACGAATCGGCGACGTTGAACACCGCGAAATCGAAAAACTCGAAGTCGAGGAAATCGACGACGTAACCGAGCCTTATCCGGTCGATCATATTGCCGATCCCGCCGCCGAGCACCATCGAAAGTGAAAGGGTGAGCAGCGGATGGCGGCGGTATTCGCGGTAAAGGATCACCACTATGGCGCACATCGCCAGCGATGAAAGGATGATGAATATCTCCGGCGAATCTTTAAGCATCGAGAACGCCGCTCCGGTATTCTCGGTACGGTAGAATCTGATTACATGCGGGATGAATCCCGAAGCTTCGCCTAGTTCGAGATATTTGACTATCAGGGCTTTCGTCACCTGATCGGCGACGATTATCGCGGCAACTACGGCAAGCGCGGTCATACCGCGTTGCGGCAGCGTTCGCAGAGGTGCTGTCCGTCCTCGTCGGGTGTGCAGTCGTCTTTCTGCATCCAGCAGCGCACGCATTTCCGGCCGCTTGCGGGATGTACCGATACGGCGATGCCTTCCTCGCCGTCGGTAAAGGCGCCTTCCGGAACTTCTCCCGTGGAAAGGTTGACTTTGCTGACAATGAATACAGTGGGAAGTATATCCTCGAATTCGCGGAAGAACTTCATCGCTTCACTGTCCCCGGAGGCGTAAACCGTGATGTCGGCTTCAAGCGATTTGCCGATGACCTTCTCGGCACGCGCAAGCTCGAGCGCCTTCATGACGCCGTCGCGATGAGCGAAGAGTTTTTCGTATTCCTCCTCGATCTCCGGGAAATCAAGCTCCTTGCGGAAATCCGGAAGGTCGTTGCAGAATACCGAGAAACCGTCCTCGCCGTCGATATGGCTCATATATCCCCAGGCTTCCTCCGCCGTGTAGGAAAGCACGGGAGCGAGCATGCGGATGAGCGAATCGACGATGACGTACATCGCCGTCTGAGCGCTGCGGCGGGAAGGATCGTCCCTGCGTTCGCAGTAGAGTCGGTCTTTCGTGATGTCGATATAAAGCTTCGACATATCTATCGAGCAGAAGTTGTGGATATCGTGATAGACTATGTGGAACTGATAGCTGTCGTAAGCGGCGCGTACGCGTTTTGCAAGTCCGTTGAGGCGCGATACCGCCCATTTGTCGATATCGCAGAGGTCGCCGAACGCGATCATATCGCGCTTCGGGTCGAAATCGGTCTCCGGCGAGCCGAGGTTGGCGAGCAAGATCCTTATGGTGTTGCGGATCTTGCGGTAGCTTTCGGAAAGCTGTTTGAAGATCGCGTCGGAAGCGCGTACGTCGACCCTGTAATCGCTCGAAGCGACCCAGAGCCTTAAAATATCGGCGCCGT
>JAGAAM010000184.1 GCA_017615235.1 Clostridia bacterium | reverse complement strand
TCATTTGCCCGTCAGGGCAAACATCATTATCGTTTGACGTTTGGCACACAAACGTCCTGCTTGCGCCGATCAGCGACAAAAAAACCGACTGAAATAAGGGTGCTTTTCCTTATTCAGCCGGTTTTTGTTTACTGTCCTTTAGAGCACCGCGCTCAGCGAAAGCCTTTTTTCTATGCCGTATTAATTCTCCCAACCCGGAATGGTATAAGATCCAAGCACGTGGCGCTTGATCTTGAGGTAATCGGACGCTTCGACTGCGTCGTTGCCGTCGATATCGGCACGGTATTTCTGACCTTCGTCAAGCTGGAAGGAGTTGAGCACCGCGCGTTTCGCCATAAGGTAGTCCTTCGCCTCGATCACGCCGTTGCCGTCGACGTCGCCGCGTCTTTCGTCTTCCTCTTCCCCGCTTCCCGTACCGTCGTTCCAGATGCGCAGGCAGTCGAGCGAAAGCTCGTATTCGTCAACGGTATCCAAATGCGCGATTACGATCCGGACCCTTTTTCCGTTCAGTTCTTTCGGGATCTCGTATTCGTATGCCATCCATTCGCCGGGAGCGGTGGTCACTCCGCTCAACTGGACGAGCGGCGCGTTTTCGTCGTCGTGCAGGCAGGCGAACACGTTGAAATTCTCGTTCGGGTAATCCTCGTCGGAGCGCGCCGTGAACGAAACGTAATTCGTTCCGCCCTTCGGCATCACAACGGCGGGAGTGTAGGCGTAGTTCTCGGGTGATAATCCGCCGGGGCCGTTGAGATAAGACCTCGAGGACAGATAGCCGTAGCGGTCGTAAGCGTTATCCCAGCGGTTGCGGGTGAATTCCCAGTTGTATCCGTCGCCGTCTTTATCGACCATGTCCCAGCCTTCCATGGAAGCCTCGTATTCGAAATTCCAGTAAGCGATCTGGCCGTCGGCGGGGATATCGTGGCTTTCGATCAAAAGGCTGTTAAGACGGTATCCGTTGCCGATGGGAGTATATCTGCGGAAAACCATATCAACGGGATCGACCGTCGCAAGATAGTTTCTGCCGTTGTGGGCGTATGCCCAGTAGATCAGTCCGTCGTCGTAGTTATAGCAGATATCCTGATATCTGTAATCGGTGCGCGAACCGAAAACGCCTATTCTGGTCTCCTTGAATCCGTCTTCGGGAGAATAGACAACGAACAGCTCGCCCAAATAGTTCATCGCATAGATGTTTCCGTATTCGTCGGAGCAGACGCCGAAATAATCCTTGCCTTCGTTGTGCTCCGGGAAAATATAGGTCTTCACGACGGTCCCCGTCTCCGGATCGGTCACGTAAAGGACCTGCTCGTCGGCGGTGTAATCGTAAACGAGCGTATAAAGCTTTCTTTCGCGGTAGTTGTAAGCCGATGACAGGGGTATTTTTTCGCTGTGATCCTTTACGTAAAGCGTTTCGCCCAGGTAGGTAAAGCCGTTAAGCTCGTCCGGATCGAAGCAGAAGAGCTGATAACCCCTCTCCGCATCGTAGGCGTACATCCTGTCAAGCCCGGCGTACGTCGCGGCGTAGGGATCGATATCGACGTCTTCGAAATCGAAGATATCGACTTTCTGCGCGGGATAGAAATCCGAAAAGCCGATAAGATGATGATAAAGCCCGTCGCCGTAGCTGTCTTCGACTATGCCGCTCATACCGACGGGCAGCGAATAGAAGTTCGCCAATTTCGACTTCTTTCCGGCGGAGCTTAATACCGTGCCGTTTTTGTAGGAACCGCCGCTCGGAACGGCGAAGAGTATATCGCCGTAGGTCTTTATCTCCTTAAATCCGCCTATCGAGACGTTATCGTCGTTATCCGAACCGTTCGCCTGCACGCCTATATCGGCGCGGTCGATGATAAGAGCGCCGTCGGAGGTGCCTGTGATTCCGTTCTGTCCGGTGACGGTAAGCCTTATCTGTCTGACGGTCAGCCGTTCGCCTTCGTAAGCTATCGCAGCGGAGCTTGCGGCGGTGGAGGTGTTCCTTACGGAAAGCGCGGAGTTCTCGCCCGTGATCGTCGAATAGTTTTTAAGATCTATCGTCGGTTCGGACGACGTTCCGGTGAGCGTGTTGAACCCGCGCGAGCAGACGGTTATGCCGGAGCCTCTTATTATCGTTCCGGCGTAGGTGCAGCTGCCGTTTACGTAGACCGTGTCCGTGTTGAAATCATAGCTGAACACGCCGTCGCCGAGTATATCGTTGCAGTTTTCGGTGCTGATGCTTACGCCGCAGACCTTCGTGTTGGTGTTTAGTTTGGTCACAAGTACGCGGCGCAGGGCGAACATGTCGTAATAGCTGTTGACGCTGCCGTCTTTTCTGTATTCCCAGCGATAAGTGTGAGTTCCGGGGGATACTATGCATTCAAAAGTACCGAAGCTCAAGCTGTAACTGTATTCGCCGTAGCTGAATATTTTATTTCCGTCAATGTAGAAATCGCAGGTATCGTAATCCTCACCCTCGCCGTAGGCGACGAAATCGAAAGAGATCGCCTCCTGCGTCGTGCTGGTATGAGTGGTTTCGAGCCAGGATGCCGTGTTTGGCTTCACCGCGTTGCCGGAGCGTGCGTACTTGGTGCCGTTCTGAGTTTGCGTTGCGTACCAGGGATAGTCTTCGCCGGTGGAGAACTTCAAAGGCAGGGTGTCGTAGAAGTTCAAAGCCTCGTCGAGCGTGTTGTCGACGGTGTTCGTGACGGTGAAATCATCGACGGTCAGGCGGTTCTGACCCGTGCAGTTGGCGTGGACTATCGCGATGCGGATCGATTTGCCGATAGCCTCCGCGGGGATGGTCGCCGTGTATTGATTATAACCGTTCTCCGTCGTGAAATCGTCCGAAAACTTATGCACGGTGCCTTCCGCCGTATCTATATAGGCGAAATGGAATTTTTCTCTGTAACTGGTCGTGCCGTCTCCGCGAGCCCAGACGCTCACTTTGTTCACTCCCTCGGCGGAGAGCGTCATTATCGGCGAAGCGAGACGGTCGTTGGGCGTCAGTGCGCCCATGTAATAGGAATACGAATAGCAGTATCCCGTCCCTCCGTGCGCGAGCTCCTGATAAGCGGTGCCCCAGTACCAGGTCTTGCCGTCGCCGTCGATATCGACCTGCACCCAGCCGTTACTGAAGGGATCCGTCTCGAAATCGAATTCGTAAAGCGTTCTCGTCGTCGCTTCCGCGACCGCGGTCGTGACCGGAGTGAAAGGTATCATCCCGACGGCGAAAACGAGCGCGAGCAGTATCGCCGTAAGACGAAGGTTGATCGTTTTGATCTTTCTCATTGTTTCTTCTCCTTTCAGATGAAGAGGACGCGGATCTACGCGTTTCCGGAGGCTTTTTCTATCTTCCTGTAATGGAAATACAGCGACATATCTATCGTGACCATCGTGAAGTTGAGTATGTAGAAGAAGAGGACGTACCAGACGGGATTACCCGCGAGTATCTTCGCGACGATGCCGCAGATATACCCGCAGTCGACGAGTATCAGAAACGCGATACTCTTCCCTTTCGTGCTCTTGTTGCGGTAGGTCTTTATTATATTGTTCGGCCAGGAAAAGCCGAAAGCGAGCAGCATCGCTATTTCGAGGAAATGAGCCGCCTGTTCCATATCAGATATCCCTCGACGCGATTATATTCGCGCCCGTTCCGCAGACGTTTTCAATGATGATCTGTCCGCGTTTTACCGGTGAAAACGCGCGTGTTTTGTGAAGCTCTTTCATGATATCCGCCATTTTGCCTTTCGGCACAGGTCTGTCGGTTCGGACGGCGAGCATCGGATGGATTCCGCCCTCGACGCGGACGGAGCCCGTGACGGTGCGCATCGGCGATACGACTTCGTTTTTGCCGTATTCTGCGCCTCGCGGGCAGGTGTTGCCCTTAACTTCAAGCGTCTCTTCGTCGACGGTCAGACGGCAGCCGCGCGGGCATATTATACATATCATTTCGCGTTTCATTTGTCGCCCTCCGTGACTTCGGGAACTTCGACCGCGGAAACGGTGAAGCCGTTTTCATCCGCTTTGTCGAGTATGACTTTAGGGATATTTATCTTCTGCATCTCGCCGGGCGCCAGGAATTCGCGCCTGAACGACGCGATCTTTTCGCCGCCGGACATGACGGTTATCTCCGCTTTGCGGATCTTCCTGCGTACCCGGAAGAATACTTCAAGGCTTTTATCTATGCGTTCGGGGCTGTATCTTTGAGGCACGGTATATCCCACGTTTTCGCCGTTCGCGATCGGGATGAGCGTTCCCCCTTTATCGCCCTCGAGGACGTATCTCGCCGCCGAAGCTCCGGCTTTTTCACTCTCAGCGGAGACGTAATCGACAAGGTCGTGGACGTGCAGAACGTTGCCGCAGGCGAAAATGCCGGGCTGCGAAGTCTGCATATCGTCGCCGACGACCGCGCCGTTGGTGCGCGGGTCGATCTCGATGCCCGCCGCGCGTGAAAGCTCGTTTTCGGGGATCAGCCCGACCGAAAGCAGCAAAGTATCGCAGTCGAACTTCATTTCCGTGCCGGGGATGGGCTTGTTATGTTCGTCAACTTTCGAGATCACGACGCCCTCGATCCTTCCGTTGCCGATGATGTCGGTGACGGTGTGGGAAAGATAAAGCGGGATACCGAAATCGTCAAGGCACTGCGCGACGTTGCGCGAAAGCCCGTTGGTATAGGGCATAAGCTCCGCGACGGCGAGCACTTTCGCGCCTTCGAGCGTCATCCTGCGCGCCATGATAAGCCCGATGTCGCCGGAACCGAGTATGACCACCCTTTTGCCGACGAGATAACCCTCGATGTTGAGGTATCTCTGGGCGCTCCCGGCGGTGAAAACGCCGCTTCCCCGCCCTCCGGGGACGGATATCGGACCGCGGCTGCGCTCGCGGCAGCCCATCGAAAGGATGACGGCACCGGCTTCGATCTGTTCGAAACCGCGCTCCGGCGAAACGGCGGAGACGGTCCTGCCTTCTATTGCAAGCGCCATCGTGCCGAGGCGGAGTTCGATGCCTTCGTCTTTGAGCATTTCGATATAACGGGAGGCGTATTCCGGCCCGGTAAGCTCCTCGCCGAAGCGATGGAGACCGAAACCGTTGTGAATGCACTGGTTGAGTATCCCGCCGGGTTCGGAATCGCGCTCGATGACGATTATGTTCTTCGCGCCGGCTTTATGAGCGGAGACGGCTGCGGCAAGTCCCGCGGGGCCCGCGCCGATAACGGCGATATCGCATTTTGTCATTCGTTCTCACCGACCTTTCCGACGACGATATAGGATCCTTTTTTATCCATAAGCACGCTTTCGAGCGGCACTCCGTAATATTCGCTGATTATGCGGTGCACCTTCGGACCGCAGAAACCGCCCTGGCACCTGCCCATACCCGTCCCGGCGCGGCGTTTAATGCCGTCGACGGTGCGCGGCGGGATGCGGCTTTCGAGCGCCTTGACTATCTCGCCCTCGGTGACGGTACAGCAACGGCAGATCACGCTGCCGTAGCGTTTGTCGCGCTTGATGACCTCCGCTTTTTCCTCCTCCGAAAGCTCCGCGAAGCGTATCGGCGGTTCGGGAACGCGCCATTCTTTCTTTTCGGACATGAAAAGTCCGCAGTCGTTGAGTATCTCGACGATGTATTCGCCGATGGCGGGAGCCGAGGTGAGTCCGGGCGATTTGATCCCGGCGACGTTGATGAATTTGCGGCATACCGGCGATTCGCCGATTATGAAGTCGCTCTTGTCGGTGTTCGCGCGGATCCCGGCGAAGGAGCGGATGTTCTCGCGGTAGTTGATCTTCGCGGCGGTCTTCTTCGCCGCCTCCGCGACGTAATCGAGCCCGGCGCGCGTAGTCGAAACGTCGTCGCGGTCGCCGACCGTCTCAGCGTTCGGGCCGACGATGATATTCCCGTCCGCCGTCGGCGATACGAGCACGCCCTTGCCCTTTTCGGTCGGGCACTGGAAGATAACGCTGTTGACGAACCCGCTTTGGGTCTTGTCGAGGAGGTAATATTCGCCTTTTGAGGGGGTGACCTTAAAGCTGCAGTCGCCCGCCATCGCGGATATTTTATCGGAACAGACGCCGGTGCAGTTGATGATGTAAGAAGCCTCGTAAACGCTTCCGTCGGCGGTGTTTAC
>JAGAAM010000183.1 GCA_017615235.1 Clostridia bacterium | reverse complement strand
AGGATAAAAGTATATTTCCCGCTTGTTGAATCCGGGTTCGGACATATAATGCCCGCCGGATCGGTCGAGCAGACGTTCAGGAAAAAGTACGGGGACAGGGTCGAAGTGATCTCCTCGCGCTTTTTTGCCGATTCCGGCGACAAGCACATGATTAAATACGAAAAAATGATGTCCTCCCAGGTCAAGCTTTACAACCGCTTTCCCGTGATCGGTTATATCGCGAATTACGCCGGCGAGCTTTTCGGGCGGACGCTGACTTCGTTCGCCGTGATGAGGATGAGCGCGCCTGTCGCCTCCCGCAGCAGCATGAAACTGATGAAGGAGCTTGCGCCGGACGTGATCGTCAGCACCCACTGGTCTACGAACTATTACGCGGAACATCTTGAAAACAAACCGCTGACGGTGATGTACTGCCCCGACGCACAGATGAACGCGCTGTTCCGGTACCGCAGCGATCTGTATATGATAAGTATGCCCGGGGGATACCGCAAAGCGCTTGCGCGCAGGGAGTTCAACGAAAACAACCTCAAGCTCGTGCCGTTCCTGATCCGTAATCAGGCGTTCTCGGTCTGCGGTGACAAAAAAGAACTGCGCAGAACGCTCGGCATACCGGAAGACAATTTCACCGTCGTGATGGCGGAGGGCGGTTACGGGATAGGCAAGATGGAAAAGATCAGCCGGCTGCTGATCAAAGAACACGTTCCGATGACGGTGATCCCGGTATGCGGAACGAACAAAAAGCTTTATGAACGGCTTTCGGCTTTGACTCCGACCGAAGAAGTGGTCTTTCTGCCGCAGCCCTTCACCGAAAGGATCCTGGATCTGGAAGCGGCGGCGGACGTATTCTGCGGAAAAAGCGGAAACATCCTTGCCGAATCGACGTTTTTCGGCAATCCGTCGATCGTTACCAACTGCACCACTCCGATAGAAAAACACATCGCGGAGCATTATATCGGCGCCGTGGGATGCTCGTTCAAGCAGTTTTCTCCTCGGAAGACCGCAAAGATACTCACCGCCCTGGCGGAGGACGACTCGCCTCTGGACGGATACCGGGCGGCGGCGAAAGCGTACCGCGGTCATTTCGGATCGGAAGCGGCGGCGGACGCGATCTGGGAGGCAATAAAAAAGAAGCACCCGGGGCTGGAATGATCGGACCCCGGCGGGTATTTTTGATATGAGTTATTTGGAATTTGTAAAACTTTTTACGGATATTCTTTTTTTCGTTATCGGAGCGATACTCGCACACTTTACGGTATTCGGGATCGCGGGGATCTTTTTAAAAAAGAAGTACCCGGAAGCCGAAAAGAAAAAGCGCTACGGGATAATAATCCCTGCGAGGAACGAGGAATCGGTCGTCGCGGGGCTGATAGAAAGCATAAAGAAAAACGATTATCCGCAGGATAAGCTTTCGATATTCGTCGTCGCGCACAACTGCTCCGACGGAACGGCTTCCGTCGCGCGGGAGCACGGAGCGACCGTTTACGAATACGACAATCCCGCCGAAAACACGATGGGTTTTGCGTTCAAATATCTGTTTTCCTGCATCGAACGCGATCACGGCACCGACTCTTTCGACGGTTTTTTCCTGTTCAACGCCGATAATATCCTCGCGCCCGACTATATCTCCCGGATGAACGACGCGTTCGAAGACTGCGGCGGCGATTCGGTGATAACCTCTTACCGCAACTCCACGAATTTCGGCAAAAATATCATATCCGGGCTTTACGGGCTTTATTTCGCCATGGGATGCCGTCTCGAAAGCCGCGGAAGGACGGCGCTCGGGTGTTCGACGCGCGTTCAAGGGACGGGTTATCTTATAAGTTCCGACGTGGTGAAAAACGGCTGGCCTTACGTTTCCCTGACCGAGGACTGGGAGTTTACCGCGGATCAGATCCTTTTCGACAACAAGATAAAGTACTGCGACGACGCCGTTTTTTACGACGAACAGCCGACGACCGTCAGAATAATGTGGCGACAGCGCGTTCGCTGGTCGCGGGGGCATCTTCTGGTGTTTTACGCAAGGTTCGGGAACCTTTTCAAGAGTCTGTTCAAAAAGGAGACCCGACACAGAATATCTCTTTACGACATAACGGCGTATATCCTGCCGTCGCCGTTCATCACGGTGATCCTGCAAACGCTCCAGCTGATCCTTTTCGCCACGGCGCCGCTGATCGACGGAGATCTGACGTTTAAGCGGGTCATGCTCGGCGAGACCGCGGATCTGCTGAATTCTGACGGCCTTGTCTTCGTATGGGCGAGGTCGGCGATCGTTTCCGCCGCTGTGCTGATCCTTTCCGCCGTGCTCGTGCTGCTTCTTGAGCGCAGGCGCATTCACGGCGTGAGCTTCGCAAAAAAAGTCATGATCGTGCTTTGCTGGCCGGTCTTTATGGCGATACAGCTTCCGATCGACGTGCAGGCTGTGCTTTCAAGAAACCTCGGCTGGAAAACCATCCCTCATAACGGAGAATAACGGAAATCTTTCCTCGATTATTCATTAAAAAAGACCTTTGCCGCACGGCAAAGGTCTTTTTTCCATAAGTCTTATTTCTCTTCCGCGGCTTCTTCAGCGGGGGCTTTGGGAGCGGCTTCTTCAGCGGGGGCTTCCTCAGCCGGAGCTTCTTCGACAGCGGGAGTCTCTTCAACTGCGGGAGCTTCCTCAACTGCGGGAGATTCTTCAACTGCGGGAGCTTCTTCAACAGCGGGAGCTTCCTCAACTGCGGGAGCTTCCTCGGCGGGAGCTTCTTCGGCGGGAGCTTCCTCGGGAGCGAGGACGGCTTTGATCGAGAGCGAATCCCTATTCCGCAGCCAGTCATGACCACCGGCTAAGCCGGCGGCTTGCACAAGCCCTATAAGGGCATAATACTGGCAGGGCTGAAAGCCCTCTGAAAAATCTGCCAACCGCAAGCGGTCTCAAGCCACCGCTAAAGCGGTTGGCTATTTCTTGTTGCGTTCACTGGCTCACCCGTGAACGGTTCAACCAGTTCTTTTATGCTCATTTGCTCGTACGCCAAGTCCTCTTGCGGCTGATT
>JAGAAM010000182.1 GCA_017615235.1 Clostridia bacterium | reverse complement strand
TTCGCCATCAAGCTGTTCGCAACCCAGCTCACCTATGAGGACGACAGCATCGACGATCAGTACGACGCAGACGCCAATCTGCCTGTGATCGCTTCCCAGACCATCACCGCGGCCAATGCTGACGACGCTATCACCGTCGAAGCTCCCAACACCGGCGTTGCCGTTGTTGTCCCTGCTGACGATACCAACGAAGGCGACACCTACATGCTCGAAGTTTCCAACCAGTCCGTCGAACAGAACGACATGGGTGAAACCACCGTCGCTCTCGACGCCGAACTCTTCAAGAACAACGTCAAAGTCGAAAACAGCACGACCGTTTACGACCTCACCTTCGATATAGGCGCAGGCGCTACGATCACCTCTGTCAAGCACAATGACACCGCTCTTACCGCAGGCACCCGCGACGGCCATTATGAATATGATTCCGCTACCGGTATCCTCACCATCCACACCAGATCCTTCAGCCCGTTCTCTGTCGAATTCACCGGACCCGCTGCCGTTATCGGCGACGTGAAGTACGAGACGGTTGCCGCCGCTTTCGCTGCCGCTGTTACCGGCGACACCGTTAAGCTCATCCGCAACTCTATTATGCCCGGCAACGCCGGCATCACCGTACCCGCGGGCAAAGAGCTCACTCTCGACCTCAACGGTTTCAAATTCTCCAACGCCGTCAACGAGAACAAAGCTTCCCAGGTGTTCATGGTAATCGGCACTCTCACCATTAAAGACACCGTCGGCACCGGCCTCCTCACCAACGGTATCGAAGAAGGCACTCAGCCCGGCGAATGGTGGTCCACCCCCCAGTACAACTACGTTTCCAACACCATCACCAACTGCGGCACCGTGATCGTCGAATCCGGCAAGATCACCAACACCGCTGTCGGCAGCATCTGCTACTGCATCGATAACAACAGCACCTCCTATGACGTTGTTCTCAACATCAAGGGCGGCCTTATCGAAAAAGACGGCACCGCTGTCCGTTTGTTCTGCAACAGCACAGTCAAGAACAACACCCTCATCATGGAAGGCGGCAAGATCAAAGGCGCTTACACCGCATTCTGGGTACAGCTCCCCGGTAGCGCAGGCGCTAAGAAACTCGCTACCCTCGACATTTCCGGCGGCGTTATCGAAGCCGACACCTATTCCTTCTACGATTACTCCTACGGCGACGTATTCGACGAAGTCGTTTACGACATCACCGGCGGTACCTTCCTCAGCGAACGGGGCGTCTACTCCTACGGCGTAGAGAACTTCATCCTCGGCGGTCTCTTCGAGTATGAACCCGATGAAGATTACATCGCCGGCGGCTACTGCGCTGAACAGAACGGCGAAGGCCTTTGGGAAGTCAAAGTAGAAGAGTCCATCTTGGCTTGATCATTCGATCCTAAGCAATTCGATCGTTTGAACGAATAACGTAAAAATCCTCCCGGCATAACGCCGGGAGGATTTTTTGTTTAAAAAGGTTTTACAGTTCGATCAGGTCCCTGTCGCTGTTCGTGAGGTTTACGCAGCCGTCGTCGGTGACGAGGACCATGTTCTCGATACGGACGCCGAATTTGCCGGGGAGGTAAATGCCGGGTTCGACGGTGACGATATTCCCGGCGACGAGGATATCCTCGCTTCTCGTGGAGACGGAAGGCTTTTCGTGGATCTCAAGCCCCAAAGAATGCCCGAGAGAATGCCCGAAATACTCGCCGTAACCCGCGTCGGCGATAACGTCGCGCGCGGCCTTGTCGGCGTCGCTTGCCTTCACTCCGGCTTTGATGAACTTCATCCCCTCCGCCTGCGCGGTGCGGACGGTATCGTAAACGCGCTTCATCTCGTCGCTCGCTTTGCCCAAAACGACGGTGCGCGTCATATCCGAGCAATAACCGTCGTAAGCCGCGCCGTAGTCCATCGTGAAGAAGGAATCGACGGTGAGTTTTACGTCGCCGGGGACTCCGTGCGGCATGGAGGACTTTTTGCCGGAGACGGCGATGGTGTCGAACGCAAGCCCGGACGCGCCTTTGCAGCGCATGAAATATTCAAGCTCCGCGGCTACTTCGAGTTCCGTGCGGTCCTTGTTGATGAACGAAAGGATATGGGTGAAAGCCGCGTCGGTGATCGACTGGGCTTTTTTTATGTTTTCGATCTCCTTTTCCGTCTTCACGCGGCGGTATTTAAGGCAGACGTCGGACATGAATCCGAAATTCACTCCGCCGCAGTTGAGCTTTAACTTTTCAAGCTGCTGCACCGATATAAGCGCCGGATCGACGCAGACGTTCGTTGCTCCGTTCTCGCGCAGGTAGTCCGCGACGTGTTCGAAAAGCGGTTTCCGGAACAGATATGCGCGCACGTCGTCCGACCTGTCGGCGGCTTGAGCCGCCTCGATATACCGCGAATCGGTTATCAGCGCCGTCTCTTTTTCCGAAACGATGACAGCGCCGTCCGTCGTGTGGACGTCCGTTAGGTATCTCTGCGATATCTCGTCCAAAAACAGAGCGCAATCGAACCCCGCGGCTTTGATCTCGTTAAAAATTTTTCTGCCGTTCATTGTTTTCTCCTTTACGCGGTCACGATCTCCGCCGCCTTTTGGAGTTTGAGCTGTTCGACGGCGTTTTCGCGCATTTTGTATTTAAGTATCTTTCCCGCCGCGTTCATCGGGAATTCGCTGATGAAAGCGACGTATCTCGGCGTTTTGTGCTTCGCCATGTGGGTCCTGACGTATTCTTTTATCTCGTCTTCGGTGATCCCGACGCCCTCTTTCGGGATTATGCACGCCATGATCTCCTCGCCGTACTGCTCGTCGGGCACGCCGATGACCTGTACGTCCTTCACCTTCGGGTGGGTATAGATGAAATCCTCGATCTCCTTGGGATAGATATTCTCGCCGCCGCGGATTATCATATCTTTTATGCGCCCGGTGATCTTGTAATATCCCTCCGGGGTGCGCCTTGCGAGGTCGCCGGTGTGGAGCCAGCCGTCGGCGTCTATCGCGTTGGAGGTCGCCTGGGGCATTTTGTAATAGCCCTTCATTATGTTGTAACCCTTCGCGACGAATTCGCCGTCGACGTTATCGGGAAGTTCTTCGCCCGTTTCGGGGTCGACGATCCGGCATTCGACGCCGAACATCGCCGCTCCTACGGTATTCACGCGGGCTTCGATGCTGTCGGTGGTCTTGCTCATCGTACAGCCGGGCGAAGCCTCCGTCTGGCCGTAGGTTATACAGATCTCGGTCATGTGCATCTTGTCGATGACGTCCTGCATGACTTTTATCGGGCAGGGCGAACCCGCCATAATGCCGGTGCGCATATGCGAAAAGTCGGTATCCTTAAAATTCTCGTTTTCCAGAAGCGCGATGAACATCGTCGGGACGCCGTGGAAGCAGGTTATCTTTTCTTTGTTGATGCAGTTCAGAGCGCGCTTCGGCGAAAAGTAGAACAGCGGCGACATCGTGACGCCGTGAGTGAGCGAGGCGGTCATCGCCAGCACCATCCCGAAGCAGTGGAACATCGGCACCTGCATCATCATCCTGTCGGCGGTGGAAAGGTCCATACAGTCGCCGATATTCTTGCCGTTGTTCACGACGTTGTAATGGGTCAGCATAACGCCTTTCGGAAATCCCGTCGTGCCGGAGGTGTACTGCATATTGCAGACGTCGTGCTTGTTGATAAGCGCGGCGCGGCGATATACTTCCTCGATCGGAGTATTATCGGCGAAAGTCTGGGCGGTATCCCAGTCGAGGCAGCCCTCTCGCTCGCTTTCTACGGTGATGATATGGCGCAGGAAGGGCAGCCTTTTGGCGTAAAGCGGTTTCCCGGGGGCGTGGCCTTCGAGCTCCGGACACAGCTCGCGCATGATGGCGTTGTAATCGCTGTCCTTATAGCCGTCGCACATTACGAGGGTGTGCGTATCCGACTGGCGGAGCAGATATTCGACCTCGTAGATCTTATAAGCGGTATTGACGGTCACCAGCACAGCGCCGATCTTGACGGTGGCGAAGAAGGTTATATACCATTGCGGGCGGTTGGTCGACCAGATCGCGACGTGATCGCCGCGCTTCACGCCGAGCGAGATCAGCGCCCGCGCGAATTTATCGACGTCCTCGCGGAACTGCGGATAGGTCCGGGTGTAATCGCATTCGGTGAAGCGGAAGGCGTACTGATCCGGGAACGCCTCGCAGACTCTGTCGAGCACCTGCGGGAACGTGAGGTCGATCAGCATATTCTTCTGCCAGATGTATTTGCCCTTCCCGCGCAGGTCGTCGAAAAGCTGTTCGCCGTAAACGCGCCTGCCGGTGAAGCGGCTCATATAGTTTACATAATGCGGAAAAACTATGCCGGCGTCTTCAAGGTCGGGCGCCCATCTTTTTACCCATTCAAGGGTTATATATCCCTCGTAATTGATCGAATTGAGGGAATTTATCATATCGACTATCGGCATATCGCCCTCGCCCATAAGGCGGTAGCGGATCCTGCCGTCGGGCTCGACGACGCTGTCCTTGCAATGGACGTAAGCGATATACATACCGAGGTTCTGCACCGTTTCCTCCGGCGTTTCGTGAGCGTAACGGTACGGGTGGTGGAGATCCCACAGCGCGGCGACGTTATCGCTCTGAACGCCGTCGAGAAGGTTCTTCAGGCGTTTCGTATCGCTGTAAACGCCGTTCGTCTCGACAAGCAGCGTCACCCCCGCTTTTTCGGCGTAAGGAACAAGGCGGCGGAGCTGTTCGAGCACGGCGGAATCGTCGACTTCGCCGGAAGGTTCCGGTTTATCGTCGCCGAGCACGCGGACGAATCTCGTTCCCATCGCGCGGGCGACGACGAGGTATTCGCCGATGACGGCGAGATTGGAATCGAATTCTTCGATATTTTTCAGGCAGCATCCGGAAGAAAAGCAGGATATTTCAAGCCCTAATGAATTGAGCTTTTTTACCGTGTCGCCGATATTGTTGAGCGCGAAAGGCATATTCCTGCCGGCGTCGAAGATATCCCTGCCGAGACCGCGGACTTCGATGCCGTCGAAGCCGAGGTCGGACGCCATCGCGTAGATATCCGAAAAACTGTATTCCGGACAAGCGAGAGTTGAGAACGAAAGTTTCATTTGCTTTTACCCCTTACGGAAAAAATAAAAGCCCCGTCCTGAAAGCATAACGGGACAGAGCGCGGGTCATTACACGAAATCAATATTACCGACGCGCCAATCAGCGCGTTCTCATGATAACGGTGAGAAACCCGACCGCACCTACCGAAAGTTCATCGGCGCGGCAGCTCCGGGGTGAGCTGATTTACGCGGTATATGCCGCCTCGCAGCGAACGGCGGCTCTCTGGGATACACCTTTTGCGTAAACTTGATCCCCTTCAATGCTTTTGACAAACAAAGTATATATCTCTTTTTTGAAAAAGTCAACACTTTTTTCGACCGTACTAAAGCAAAAATGGTGATAAAACTGTTGAAAATGCATAATCGATATGGTAAAATACCTTTGCCAACAAAAAATAAGGCGGAGGTTTATTATGTCCAAAATAGTTATTTTCGATCATCCGCTTATCACCCACAAAGTCACCATGATGCGCGACAAGAACACCCCCAGCAAGGATTTCCGCGATTTGCTGGACGAGATTTCGCTGTTGATGGGCTATGAAGTCACCCGCGATTTGCCCTTGGAGGAAGTGGAAATCGAAACCCCCATTTGCAAGACCAAGCAAAAAATGCTGGCCGGTCGCCAAATCGGCATCGTTCCCATTCTGCGCGCCGGTTTGGGCATGGTAGACGGCATCCTCAAGTTGGTGCCCGCCGCCAAGGTTGGACACATCGGCTGCTA
>JAGAAM010000181.1 GCA_017615235.1 Clostridia bacterium | reverse complement strand
CTGAATATAACCAATACCGTGATGAGCAAACGCTTTTTGCGCTATCTCGTCGAGCAGGGTCTCGTCGACGGCTGGGACGATCCGCGTATGCCCACGCTTTGCGGTATGCGCCGCAGGGGTTATACCGCCGCGAGCGTGCTTGATTTCATCGAAAGAGTCGGCGTCGCGAAGAACAATTCGCTCGTCGATATCGCACTTCTGGAGCATTGCGTGCGCGAGGACCTCAACGCCCACGCTCTGCGCCGTATCGCCGTGTTCGATCCCGTAAAAGTCACCGTCACGAATTATCCGGATGGCAAGACGGAGTATTTCGATCTGCCGAACAACCCGAACGATCCCGAAGCCGGCACGCGCAAGCTGCCCTTCACGCGCGAGCTGTTCGTCGAAAGGGAAGACGTCTCGCTCGATCCGCCGCCTAAGTATTTCCGCATGAAAAAAGACGGCGAAGTCCGTCTTATGGGCGCTTATATCGTTAAAGTCACGGACATCCTCACGGACGAAAACGGCAATATCACCGAAGTACTCTGCGAAGCCGATCTCGAAACGGGCAACGGTATGCCCGCCGACGGCAGGAAGATCAAGGGCACGATCCACTGGCTTTCCGCTTTTGATTGCGCGGAGACCGACGCCGTGACGTACGATAAACTCTTCACGAAGCCCGATATGAACTCCGTCGAATCGGCGAAGTACGCGGAGTACCTCAACCCCGATTCAAAGATCCTCTGCAAAGGCGTCAAGATCGAAAAATCGCTGCTCGACGCCGCTCCCGGCGATAAGTTCCAGTTCGTCCGTAAGGGCTATTTCTGCCGCGATACCAAGACTCCGGTGTTCAACAGCATCGTGGAACTGAAGGACAGCAAAAAGTTTTGACGCCGCGCGCCAAAAAATGAATAATGAATAATTGAGGTTGAAAAGCCGCTTTTCGCGGTTTTTCTTCCGTTTCATCATAAGAATAGCGGGAGGGTTTGCATGACGATAGACGAAGCCAGAGAAAAGCAAAAGAAAATATCGAAAACGGTTTTTATAAGATTTATCTTGCTTGTTGCAACAGCGGTGGCAGCGTTTGTGTTGCTGTTTACGCTGACCGACCTGCTTGACGAACACAAAGCGTTTTTGGCTTTACCGACGCTTGTTTTGGTCTTGATAGTCATAAAATCCCGCATTCTGGAGTTCTTCACGAAAAAAGAGCTGCACTGCCGCATTGACAGGATCTTGGAGTTTTCAACCCGTGACAAAAACGTCAAAGGCGCAGGATGGGGACACGGCTCCAACGTGACCGACGCTTATAAAGTCGTCGAGATCACGGCGCATGATAAAAGCGGTTATACTTACGTCAAGGCATTTCGCCTCGACGACAGCGTAAAGGACTTTGAAGAAGGCGACGAGATCGCTGTATTACGGTTTATAAATGCCCCTGTCCTTATAAAAGCGCGACTGAATAACGTTAAAACAATGAATAATGAAAAATGAATAATTTAGGTTGAAAAGCCGCTCGCGGCTTTTCTTCTTTTGACGCAACAAATCAATTATTCAATCAATTCGTTTTCCGCAACGCGGAAAACGTTCCTCAATTTTTCATTTTTCATTATTCATTCTTCATTAAAAAAGCTTTCGCCCTCCGGCAAAAGCTTTTTTCTCATTCCCCTATAACAAACTTATTCATCCGCCCGCCGATCGCCTGCGCAACAACGTATTGCGTCAAGCCCGGTGCGATATCGCTTACGTCCTTGTAGTGCAGATGCCCTGCGAGGACGCAGATGATATTATCGCGGTATTCTTTCAAAAGCCCGATAAAATCAACGTTCGACTGCGGACAGCCGTCGTAGTTGAGCATAAAATACTCGCCGCTTTTGGTAAGCCTGTCGTAATTGCCTTCGGTGCGGATCGGGACGTGCATCGCGATCATCGCCGGAGTGCCGTTTGAAAGCAGCCGACGCAGTTTTTCGTTCTGTTCGGCGGTGACGAGGCGTTTCGAGTTATCGAGCGCGATGATTCGCATATCGCCTAAACCGGTAACGCAGACCGGCTTTTTCGCCTGCGAGAAGAGGATACCTTCCGGTATCTTTTCGGCTTGCTCGTGGTTGCCGCAGACGATGGAGAAGGGTATCGCGATCTTCGCAAGCTCGCGCTCCGCAAACCGCAAATTAGCGCCGGAGATATAATCTATCGTGTCGCCGGTGAAGATAACCGCGTCGCCGTCCGACCTGACGGCGTCAAGCTGGTCGATGAAGAGCTCTTTCGCGCTCCGGCTCTCGTATTCTCCGAACGTCTCGCCGTAAGCGGAGGCGAAACCGCGCCGCACGTTTTCCCATGCCTGCGTGTTGTCAAGAGCCTTCTGTTTTTCGGCTTCATCGGAGTATTCGTCGTATTCGGTCAGGTGCGAATCGCTGATATGATAGACCGTTTTTTTCTTTATTCCTTTGTACGGTATGATGATCTCTTCGGTCATGATTATCGCCTCCCTGAAAATAGTATCACTTTTTTCTTTTAATATCAAGTTTAAATTGACATATACCGCCGTAATGTGATAAAATCATATCAAACAACGGAGGTAACGACATGACTCTGTATATAATCCGCCACGCGGACCCCGATTACGAGAACAATACAATAACCGATTTCGGAAAAGAGGAAGCAAAAGCTCTTGCGGAATGGTTTAAAGATCGTAAGATCGATAAGATCTATACTTCTCCGCTCGGCAGGGCGATAGACACCGCGAAGCCGACCTGCGAGATCAAGGGCCTCGATTACACCATCCTTCCCTGGACGGAGGAGAGCATGGATTATATGCTTTCTTTCAAGTTCACTCCGGAGACCGACTGTTCGTATTCCTGTTCGGTCAAGGAAGGCGTGCACGATTTCGTCGATTTCACCGGGACGGAAAGGATGAAGACCGTCGATAAAATGATCGCCGAATCGGATAATTTCCTCGCTTCGCTAGGCTACCGCAGGAAAGGACTTCTTTATACGATCGAGGATCCCAACGACGACGTAATAGCCGTATTCTGTCACGGCGGGTTCGGCAGTGCCTGGATAACCCATCTTCTCGGCTGCGCGCCGGGTATGATGTGGCCGGGCATCGCCCTTAACACAAGCAGCGTCACGACATTCGAGTTCCGCAACGAGGAAAAGGGTTTTACCCGCCCGATACTCCACCGCATGGGCGAGATCGCGCATATCTACGACGCGGGACTTCGCGTCAACAACCGATGAAGCGGTTCAAAACGGCTTTTATCTTCGGCTGACTGTTGAATTTTTTGTAAATATATTTACAAAAAGCGTCTGCGGTGGTATAATTGATACGAAAGAACAGAAAAGGAGGAAACACAGATGAACGGCGACGAAAAAAAAGATCAGAACGTCAACGATCCCGGCAACGGCGGATTTGAACGCGGCAGGATAAGCATCCATTCGGTGCGCGCGCGCGTCGTGCTGCTTTTCGCTGTTGCTGTGGGCCTTATCATCGCGCTGCTGCGCGTCGATTTCGTCAACAAATTCGTGACCGGCGCGTTTTCGCTGCTTTCTCCGGTGATAATCGGCGTAACTCTTGCTTACGTCCTCAATCCCGTCTGCAACTTCTTCCGCAGGATATTTTATAAAGCGTTCACGAAAAACGAAAAGAGATCCAAAGAAAAAGCCAAAAAGCACGCGCGCCGGCTTTCGATATTCATTACGGTCTTCCTGCTGCTTGCGATAATCGCGGCTCTGCTGTTCCTTATCGTACCGGAACTGACCGACAGCGTGAGCAAACTTGTCAGCAACATCCCGGAAATGCTGAAGTCGGCTTCAAGCTGGATCAAGAACAACCTCCCGTCGGAGACTGTGCTCGGCATAAACTTCTCCGCCACCGTTGAAAAATTCATCGACGAGTTCAACGATTTCGTCAACAACTGGGTCACCGAAAACGGCAACGCCATAGTCAACGGCGCCTGGAACGCCGCCGTTTCTGCGGTCTCGTACCTGTTCAACGCGATCGTTGCGCTTATCGTCTGTATCTATGCGCTTATGGAGCGCGAAAGGTTCGTCGCCCATTCCAAAAAGATCGTTTACGCGCTGTTCTCCACCGAACGCGCCAATAATCTCGTCTCGATGACCCGTTACGGCAACAGCGTTTTCGGCACGTTCATTTCCGCAAAACTGCTGACATCCGCGGCTTTGGGCGTTATTACCTTCATCTTTATGTCGGCGTTCGGTATGCCTTACGCCCTGCTTTCGAGCGTTATCGTCGCCGTGACGAATATGGTCCCGTTCTTCGGACCGATAATCGGCGGAGCGATAGTATTCTTCATCGTCGTCGTGACCGACTGGAAGGACGGCCTTATCTTCGGCATCTACGCGATAATCATCCAGCAGATCGAGGGCAACGTCGTCGAGCCGCTCCTTATGGAGGACCGCACCGGCATAAGCAAATTCTGGATAACCTTCGCGCTGCTGCTCTTCGGCGGTATGTTCGGCATCCCCGGTATGCTTTTCGCCACTCCGCTTTTCGCGGTCATCTATTACGGCATCAAGGTATTCGTCGAAAAACGCCTTGCGGCGAACGGATTCCCGCAGGATAACGAATCGTACATCGAGGCGGGGTCATTCGACGTTCAGACAAAAGAATCGCGCCCCGCGGCTCCGCATCCCGCGACCAAAAAGCCCCGACTTTCGATAAAGGCGTTCCTTGCCGCGCTCGTCGGCAAAAAGGTCACCGACAATCCCGCCGTCATGCGTGACGACAGCGAGGAAAACTCGAACGACGTAGGACCCGGAGGCCCGGAGGATAAGGGCGAATAAAGCGTTATCGGGTCGAAAAGGTTGACAAACCCTTTTGACTGTGATATATATTAGAAAACTGAATAACAAGCGCCGCGGCTCTGCTTTTTCGCAGATCAGAGGGAAGTTCGGTGAGAATCCGTCACAACCGCCATTACCGTATTTGGGCGTAAAGCCCTTAAGCCGGAATACTTGCCGCGGAAGTCTTTTTTGGTGTAAACACTTTTGGGCATGAAGAGTGCGGCACGTTATCCTTTGCGTACAAAGGGCGTATTATGCGCTTTTCCGGAAACGCAAAGGGTTATGTCGCGCTGTTCAACGGCGCGTTTTTTATTTGTATTTTTGCCGGAAAGGAAGGTGTTTTGTGTGAAATACAGCAGGGAAGTCTGTATATCTTTGCTGCGTGCAAAGGGCGATAACGGTGTTCTGCCTAAAAAAAGCGATTTTACACAGGAAGAAGTTATGGCGATAAAAGCGTTTCTCGGCCCCTGGCCCCGCGCACTCGAAGCCGCGGGACTCAAAGAACCGAGGGACGGTGCAAGAATAAGACACAACGTCGAAAAGCGCATCCGCGCAAAAAGAAGGCTCAACGAAACAAGAAGAGCCGAAAAGAAAGAAAGGAACAATCAGCAATGAAAAACACAAAAAGGATTCTTGTCATTTTAGCTGCAGTCATGCTGCTCGCCTTAACCATCCCCGTGCTCGCTTCAGCAGCAACCAAGAGCGAAGTCACCCTTCGCATCGAAGGCGTTACCAAAAACCTTTTCTACGGAAAAGTAGCATTGAGCGAAAGCGTCGTCACCGTCGCCGACGTTATCGTAAAAGCCGACGAAGATAACGAATCGCTCACCGTCGTAGGCGCAGATACCGGATATATCTCCGCGGTCAACGGCGAGGCAGGCGGACAGTTCGGCGGTTGGGACGGCTGGATGTACCGCGTTAACGGCGTCGAAGCAGCTGTCGGCATATCCGAATACACCCTAAAAGCCGGCGACGAGATCGTACTCTTCTACGGCGATCCCTTCGGAGTCGGTATGCAGTACCCCGAGATCGATCTTTCCGACGTCGAAGACGGAATAATAAGGTTCACCTCCGTCGATACTACTTACGACATACAGTGGAACCCCGTCGAGACCGTCAACCCGGTAGCCGGCGCTACCGTCACCTTCGACGGCAAGACCTTCACCACCGATGAAAAAGGCGAGATCACCGTTGACGAAGCGCTCCTTGCCGAAGGCGAACACAAAGTCGCCATCGAAAAATACAGCGAAAACGGCATCCCGCTCGTGCTTCGCTTCGCTCCCGATTTCACCGTCGTGATCGAAGACGAACCGCTCCTCGGAGACAGCGGCGCGGAGATATACGTCATCATCGCAGCCGCGGCAGTCATCGCGGTTATTGCGATAGTTAAAACCCGCCGCGTAAAAGCGTAATGAGACCCCGCGCAACTATTAAAAACAGAATCATCGCAGCGTCCGCAGCAGTGCTTTTCGCACTGCTTGCGGCGCTTTGCTGTTTTATCCCCGCATCAGCCTCCGGAACCGGCGCCGATTCCGTCCGCAACGGCGTTATAAAGTATTTTGCAAAACAGTACGGCACCGACGAAAAAGGCCTGCCTGATGAACTTTCTCGCCATTTGTGCGACGGAAGCG
>JAGAAM010000180.1 GCA_017615235.1 Clostridia bacterium | reverse complement strand
GCGTCTGGAAAAAGCCGGAGTGCCCACGCACTTTGTTCAGGAGCTGAGCGAGCGGGATACGCTGGTGAAGAAGGTTTCCATCGTTCCGCTGGAAGTCATTATCCGCAATATCTCCGCCGGCTCGTTCTCCAAACGCTGCGGCGTAGAGGAAGGCATCGTGTTTGACGAACCGACGATCGAATTCTCCTATAAAAACGACGATCTTCACGATCCCCTGCTGAATTCCTATCACGCTCTCGCGCTCGGCCTTGCGACGAAAGATGAGATCGAACTTATCAAAAACACGGCGTTCAGAGTCAACGAAGTCCTTAAAGACTATTTCAAAAAGCTCGGCGTGACGCTCGTCGATTTCAAACTCGAATTCGGCAAAACTCCCGATGGCGAGATACTTTTAGCGGACGAGATCTCGCCCGATACCTGCCGTTTCTGGGACGCGAAGACCGGCGAAAAGCTTGATAAAGACCGTTTCCGCAGGGATATGGGCGGAGTAGAGGACGCATACAACGAAATGATGCGCCGCGTGTTCGGAAACGGAGATAAATAATGGGCGGATTCTTCGGCGCCGTCGGCAAAGAAAACGTCATCCCCGACGTGTTCTTCGGGACCGACTATCATTCTCACCTCGGAACGAGGCGCGGCGGTATCGCCGCCTACGATGCGCAAAAAGGGCTCCAGCGCAAGATCCACGACATAACCAATTCGCCGTTCCGCACTAAATTCGAGAACATCTCCGGCGAGATGCACGGCACCGCGGCGATCGGCTGTATCAGCGATTACGATCCCCAGCCCCTGCTTTTCCGTTCTGCGCTCGGCTCCTACGCGCTCTGCATGATCGGCGTGATCACCAACGCCGACAAGCTTATAAAGGATTACTTCACCGAGAACGGCGGACAGTTCAACGCGATGAACGGCGGAGGTATCAACTCCACGGAGATACTATCGGCGCTGATAAACCGCAAAAGCGATTTCGTCTCCGGGATAAAATTCGCCCAGGATGTCATCGAGGGCACCGCTTCGGTACTGCTGCTCACCGGCGACGGAAGGATAATCGCCGCCCGCGATAAGCTCGGCAGGCTGCCTGTCATCATCGGCAGGCGCGGGGACGCGTTCTGCGTCACTTTCGAGTCGTTCGCTCACAAAAAGCTCGGCTTCGAGGACGAAAAGGAATTAGGACCCGGCGAGATAGTCGAGCTGACCGCCGATTCGGTCAAAACGCTTTCGGCTCCCGGCGAAAAGATGCGTATCTGTTCGTTCCTCTGGACCTATTACGGATATCCGACTTCCACCTACGAGGGCGTGAACGTCGAGCTTATGCGTTACCGCAACGGCGCGATACTCGCCGAGAACGACAAAAAAAGCGGCAAATCGGAAAACATAGATTACGTCGGAGGAGTGCCGGATTCCGGGACTCCGCACGCGATCGGTTACGCCAACAAAAGCGGCATCGAATTCGCCCGCGCGTTCATAAAATACACCCCGACCTGGTCGCGAAGCTTTATGCCCACCGACCAGAACACCCGCAACAAGGTCGCCAAGATGAAGCTCATCCCGGTGCACGAGCTTATCAAGGACAAAAGCCTGCTTTTCGTCGACGATTCCATCGTCCGCGGAACGCAGATGAAGGAGACCGTCGATTTTCTTTACGAACACGGCGCGAAGGAGGTCCACATAAGGTCCGCCTGCCCTCCGATAATGTTCGGCTGCAAATACCTCAACTTCTCCCGCGCGACGAGCGATATGGAGCTTATCGCACGGCGCGTTATCGCCGAGCTTGAAGGCGACGAAGGGTTCGACCACATCGCGGAATACAGCGACCCGGAGACCGAACGCGGCAAAAAACTGCGCGAAGTCATCTGTGAAAAACTGCACTTCGCCTCGCTCGAATTCCAGACTCTCGAAGGGATAGTCAAGGCTATCGGCATAGATAAATGCAAGCTCTGTACCTACTGCTGGGACGGAAAGGAATAATAAGATGATAACCGATTCAAGATCCGAAAGCTACGCGAAAGCCGGTGTCGACATCACCGCCGGTTATAAAGCCGTCGAGCTTATGAAAGAGCATATCGCAAAGACCGTCACACCCGGCGTAACGTCCGGGATAGGCGGGTTCGGCGGACTGTTCGAGCCCGATCTCACCGGGATAAAACGCCCGGTACTCGTCTCCGGCACCGACGGCGTCGGAACGAAGCTGAAACTCGCATTCACGGCGAACAAACACGATACCGTCGGTATCGACTGCGTGGCTATGTGCGTCAACGACGTTATCTGCTGCGGCGCGAAGCCGCTGTTCTTCCTCGATTACATCGCCTGCGGAAAGAACGTCCCGGAAAGGATCGCCGACATCGTAAAAGGCGTCTGCGACGGCTGCGTCCAGTCTGGCGCGGCGCTTATCGGCGGCGAAACGGCGGAGATGCCGGGCTTTTATCCGGAGGACGAATACGATCTCGCCGGTTACTGCACCGGGATCGTCGACCGCGACGCGATCATCGACAACACGACGATGCGCGAAGGCGACGCCGTGATCGCACTCCCCTCCTCCGGCGTACATTCCAACGGCTTTTCACTGGTACGCAAGGTGTTCGACGTCGAAAGCGAGGAAAGCAAAAAGCCGCTTGACGAACTCGGCGGAAAGAGCGTGCTCGAGACCCTGCTCGTCCCGACGAGGATCTACGTAAAACCGGTGCTCGCGCTGATCTCCGAAGTGAAAGTCCGCGGCATATCGCATATCACCGGCGGCGGTTTTTACGAAAACATCCCGCGCAGCATACCCGACGGGCTCGGAGTGATGATAAAAGAATCCGACGTCAGGACCCCTCATATATTCAGAATGCTCGAAGAACGCGGCAATATTTCCCGCAGGGATATGTTCAACACCTTCAATATGGGCGTGGGCATGAGCGTCGTCGTTCCGGATAACGAATCCGAAAAAGCCGTAAAGATCCTTAAATCCAACGGCGTCGAAGCCTACGTCGTCGGAAGGGTCGAAAAAAGCGAAAGGAAGATCGGGTTATGCTGAAAAAGATCGCGTCCGGGATTTGCTCCGGTATACTTATAAGCATCGGCGGGGCGGTCTTCCTCGCCTGCGACAACAAATACGTCGGAGCCGTGATGTTCACCGTCGCGCTGCTATGCATCTGCCTTAAAGGTTATTCGCTTTATACCGGGAGGATCGGTTTTCTCCCGGAAACTCACGATATAGAGTATTTCTCCGGGCTTCTGCTCGGGCTGTTCGGAAACGCAGCAGGTACCGTCGCCTGCGGTTACGCGATAAGGTTCGCTCTGCCGAAGCTCGGCGAAGCCGCGGAAGCGCTTTACGACGCGAAGTTGGCGCAGGACTTCGGCCAGACTCTGCTTCGCGGACTGTTCTGCGGCGTGCTGATGTACCTCGCGGTCAGTATT
>JAGAAM010000003.1 GCA_017615235.1 Clostridia bacterium | reverse complement strand
CAGCCGCCATTATCGGCGTGCCCTTCGGGCAGGCGATGTCGACGCCGGTGTGGAACTCCCTGCCGCGGTAGCCGTATTTACTTGAAACGTAGCCGCCGGAAACGGGGCGCATATAGTTGCCGGTGGAAACGCCGCCGCCACCGCCGCCGACTGCCTTCGTGCCGACGAGGATCTTTTCTTCCACAGCCTTCTTGAGCGTCTTTTCCTCAACGATTATCTCTTCGGAAAGCTCGCCGTCGATATAGACGAAGTCGGAGGTGATCTCCTTAAGTCCGTTCACGCCCTTCTGCTCGACCTTCGTCGTGCCCGCTGCGAGCGTCTTGGTACGCGTCTTGGTGGTCTTGTACTTTATCGTCTTCTGATAAGTCCTTCTGATGACCGTCTTGACCGAAAGCTTGGTTTCGTTCTTCGCGACGTTTATATCGGAACCGGCGACGAGCTCCTCGGGCAGATCGGGATTGAGTTCGCCGAGCGCTTCTGCGGTGGTGTCGTTCATCATCGCGATGCTCTCGAGCGTGTCGCCTGCCTGGACGCGGTAGCTCTTGTAGCCTTCGACGTCGCCGATTATGGACTTAAGATCCTCCTCGCTGCAAAGCAGACCGACGGGATAGAGTCCGTAAACCGTCTCTGTCGACTGCGTGAATATGACGTTGGCGCCGTCCTCGGTCAGCCTCTTCCGGTACGGAGCGAGAATCGATTCGAGCTCGCCGTCTATCGTTTCCTTCTCGCGGCAGACCGCCCAGAGCTCGCCGTCGACGTAAAGGCCGTAGGCGGGGACTATGTTGGTGCCGGAGAAGCGCAGGATCTTATCGATCATTTCGTAAGTCGTGGATATTTCATCCTGCGACGAGGAGGTGAACTCGTATTTGATGTCAAGTCCGAGCTTATATTCACCGTTCGTGCCGAGCGAGACGCGCTCCTCCACGAGGCGCACGGACTCGTCGAACTCCTGGATGTTCGCGACGGTGCCGATGTTTTCGCCGTTGACTATGACCGCGACGCTGTTCATCGCGTACGCGTTGGCGGCGTAAACGCCCGCGAAAATGACGATGCTGATCATGATCGCGACGGTACCGAGGAAGCGCGCGTGCAGCTTTACGCTGTTCGCCGCCCAGGCGAAGAAGCCGCGCTCCTCCACGCGTTCTCCGACCGCCTTGAACTTGTTCTTTATCGCGGCGATCACACGCGTGCGGGATTCTTTGGAGAAAAAGCCTCCGACGGCTCTGAAGAACTTTTTAAAGCCGGCTTTCGCGGAAGAGAAGTAATCCTTCACGCTCTGCACCGCCTTGTTATCGGCGGAGCGGACCTTCGCGAAGAAGCCTTTCAGCGCGTCGGCGTCGGGAGCGAAGTGCTTTCCGAACCACGCGCCGATCGCCTTGAAGCCTCTGCCGCAAGCCGCGAAGAGCGAGCGAAGACCGGACGCCGTGTTCTTGCACAGCGCCCTCACGGCTTTCCCGGCCTTCCTTATCACGGGAGGCGCGGAAATCCTGTTTGCGGTTGTATGCTTGTATTTCTGCACGATGCTTCCGCCTTTTCTTTACGTCGGTTTCCGGGCGCGGCGCGCCCTTTTTCGTACGATACCATTATACCCGTTTGTAACTTTTTTGCAATACTTTTGAGAGTTTTTCGGAAAAGTGCACAATATCCGCGCGCAACTTCACGCGGTTTATGGTGCATTATTAACAATAAAAGTTACAAACCGTTTCCGATTTGTAACTTTTTTGTTACAATTTTGTGATCGATCCGGGCGGTCATTCCCCCGCCTTTTCGGCTGCGGCGTCGAGCCGTCTGTTCCTGAAGTACAGGGCGATATCCGTCCCGACCATCAGCAGGTTGAGGATATAAAACGCGAAAACGTAGGTGATGCTGCCGGAGATCACCTTCGCGGCACTGCCGCAGACGTAGCCGAAAAAGATAAAGCAATGAAAGAGCAGACTTTTGCCCTTCGCGGTGCGGGCGCGGTAGGATTTGATGATCGACGTCGGCCACGACACCCCGAAGGAGATGACCATCGCGGCTTCAAGTATTTCTGCCATTTATCTCACTTCCCGTAAGGTTATCTTACGCGCGCGCCGTTCACGAACACCATTACCGGCTTCGCGGCTATCGACTCGAAGGGATCCTCCGCGAAAACGGAGAAGTCGGCGTCCAGCCCGACCGCTATCCTGCCGATACGGTCGGAGAGTCCGAGCGCCGCGGCGGGGTTCACGGTCACGGCGCGGAAGGCCTCGCTCTTCGGGAGCCCGGCGCGGATCGCTATCTGCGCCGAGGTCAGCAGATGCTGGATCGGCACGACGTTGTGGTCGGTGGTTATCGACACGCGCACGCCGGCGGCGTTGAGCTCTGCGGCGGTGGAGTCAGACTTCGAGCGGAGCTCCGGCTTGCTTCTGTCGCTTATTATCGGGCCGACGAAAACGTCGATCCCGCGCGCGGCGAGGCGGTCCGCTATGCAGGCGGCGTCGGTGCCGTGAACGATCTTAAGCTTCAGCCCGAACTCGTCGGCGATGCGTATCGCGGTGAAGATATCGTCGGCGCGGTGCGCGTGGAAATGCGCGGCGATCT
>JAGAAM010000179.1 GCA_017615235.1 Clostridia bacterium | reverse complement strand
AATCAAAGCCGGGGGCTTTTCACTCCCGGCTTTGTTGATTTTCGGAAGGAACGGCACATATGAAAAAAACAATTCTATTGCTTATCGTTGTTCTGCTCTGTGCCTTGACGCTCTCGGGATGCATACACGCATGGTTTTCTATGAACACCACAGTCACGGCGACCGCGATGCAGATCTACGCGAGAACACAGGGCGGGATCGTGATATCCGACTCCTCAAAGAACGGTTGGTCTTCATGCGCGTCGTCAAATATCACCGACGCGGAAATTCTCCATCTGACAAGCAACGCCAACAATCCGGTCTCATCCGGTTCTTACGACGGTCTCTGGTTTCATGACTTTACCGGCGGTTCCGTCACATCCGCAGCGCAGCAATCCGGCAATTACAAAGCGCTTGATATAACGCTTTACAACGGAAACGCCGGAGTCGGCTACGTTGACGAGAACAAAAACGGGTTTTATGAAAACGGCGTCGATCCCGCGTATTTCATAATGAACAGGTTTTATATCAAGTCATCCGGCGAACCTGTCGACGGAGCGACTCTTTACATTAACTCTGTCGACGTAAGCTGCGGCGGGGTATCCCAAATCGCTTACAACTCTCTGCGCGTATGCGTGGTCGTTGACGGAACGCCGTTCCTTTTCGCACCTGTTTCCATCGGCGAGGGACCGACCCTGAATTACACTGTCAAGGGCTCCGGCGCCGCGGTATCAGCGTTTCCGTGCACCGAGAAGAACGTCTCCTGCGGCGTTATCTCCATACCCGGCGCCGACGCAGAAGCTATCCCGATCGAAGTCTACGTTTACTTTGAAGGCGAAGACGCAAGCAGCGCGTCCGATATTATCAGTTTAGACGCCGTTACCGTTAACGTTCAGTTCGGGACGACCGCGGCGGCATAAAAACGATACGGAAAAAAGGAAGGGCGGCGCCCTTCCTTTTTCATCGCCGCAGGCGATTGTATTTTAATCCGTTTATTCAGCGGGTCCGCCGAAAACCCGCAGGATTTCCGGGGAAAAGCGCCGGCGTTTACTCGACTCCCGCGATCACAAACAAATATTCGTTGCTTCCGGGGAAGTTGATGCCGAACTTTTTAAGCGTTACTCCGTGCACCTTCGGGGCGAGGCGTTCGCCGTCGACGACCGAGAAATTCGGGAAATCGGCAAGGGTCTTGCCTGCGCATTTGACGTAAGCCTCCTTGCGGGTCCAGACGCGGACGAACCGTTCCGTCGAATCGCCGGCGTCGCGGACGTAATCCGCCTCCTCCTCCGAGAAGAAGCGCTCCGCCAGCGCGGAATAGTCGATCTTGTTGTCGGGAGCCTCGAAACGGGGGAGATATTCGCCGTCGATGCCGATCGGACAGTCGGCGAGCGCGACGAGCATAACGGCGCCGGTCGTGGTGACCGAGATGTGCCATTTCCCGTCGACGCCTTCCACCGTCGGCTTGCCTTTTTCGTCATAGACGACTTTCGCCTTCGGGTTTTCGAGATATTCCTTTACGGCGTGCTGTACCATCGAGTGGCGGGTCCTTTTGACCGGGTTGTTTTCGAGAATAAATACCTTTAATTTCATTTTTTATACCTCCTCCGCGGTAATATCCGCCTCGGGACTTTGTGTTTCTTCGGCAGGTCCTTCTTCGCCGTCCTGTTCGCCGGCGTCGCCGGTAACGCTTTCCTCGCTGAAGGGATCGACGGCGGAGAACCTTGCGACGTGCGTGCCTTCTTCAAGCCGCATCACGATAACGCCGGACGCGCTCCTGCCGTAGACGGGTATCTCCGAAACGCGGGTGCGGATGATAACGCCGCCGTCGGTTATGATAAGGATATCGTCGGTCTCGCGGACTATGCGGAGCCCCGCAAGTTCGCCGGTCTTGGCGCTTATGCCGTGGCAGATCATACCTCTGCCGCCGCGGTACTGGCGCTTGTATTCGGTTATGAGCGAGCGTTTGCCGAATCCGTTCGCCGCCACCGTAAGAATAAAGATGTCGTTTTCGTCGGAATCCTGCGGGATAACGCCTGCGCCGACGACGTAGTCGCCCTCCGAAAGCATTATCGCTCTCACGCCGCGGGCGTTCCTGCCCATCTCGCGGACGTCAAGCTCCGAGAACCGGATCGAGACGCCCCTGTTCGTGGCGACGATGCAGTCGTCGTTGCCGCCGGTACGGAGGACGTATAAAAGCTGATCGCCCTCGTCGAGGTTGATCGCACGCAGTCCGTTCGCCCTCTTGCGGCTGTACGCCATAAGATTAATGCGCTTGCCGACGCCGTATTTCGTGATAAGGACGAGGTTTTCGTTCTCGCTGAACTCGGTGACCGGCAGGATCGCGGTGATCTTCTCGTCGGGATCGAGCAGGAGCAGGTTGACGAGGTTGGTGCCCTTCGCGGTACGCGCGCTTTCGGGTATCTCGTAGCATTTTTTGATATACACCTTGCCGGTGTTGGAGAACATAAGCAGGAAATCGTGGCTGTGGGCGATGATGACGTCCTCCACGTTGTCCTCCTCACGCGTGCCCATGCCGGTAATGCCCTTGCCGCCGCGCCTTTGCGCCTGATAGGTGTCGCTCGGCATACGCTTGATGTAACCCGCGCGGGTCGCGGTGATAACGCAGGTCTCGCGCTCGATGAGGTCCTCGATAAGTATATCCTCTTCGGATTCCTCGATGTCGGTAAGCCTGTCGTCTCCGTATTTGTTCCTGATATAGGTAAGATCCTCTTTGATGATGCCCAAAAGCTTGCTTTCGTCTGCGAGAGTCTCTCTCAGCTCCGCGATGAGGTTGTAAAGATAAGCCAGGCGGGCTTCGATCTTCTGCCTTTCCATACCGGAAAGCTTGCCCAGGGTCATATCGACGATCGCCTGCGCCTGCGGATCGGTCAGCCCGAAGCGCGCCATAAGGCGTTCCTTCGCGTCGGCGATGCTCTCGCTCGCGCGGATGATGGAGATCACTTCGTCGATGTTGTCGATCGCGATCTTATAGCCTTCGTAGATGTGCGCTTCGCGCTCGGCTTTCGCAAGATCGTATTTAACGCGGCGCGTGACGACTTCGACGCGGTGCGCGACGTAATGCTCGAGCACCTGTTTGAGGTTAAGAAGCTTCGGCTCGCCGTTGACGAGCGCGACCATATTCACCGCGCAGGTGTCCTGGAGCTGGGTGTATTTGTAAAGAAGGTTGAGAACTATCTGCGGATTCGAGTCTTTCTTGACCTCGATGACGATACGCATACCGTTCCTGCCGGATTCGTTGCGGATGTCGCTTATGCCCTCGATGCGCTTCGTCTTTACCAGCTCGACCATGCTTTCAAGCAGCATGCTGCGGTTGACCTGATAGGGAAGTTCGGTGACGATTATCGCCGTCCTGCCGTGTTTTTCCTCGAAATGCGCCTTTGCGCGGACGCGCACCCTGCCGCGGCCGGTCATATAAGCCTCATATATGCCGGAGGTGCCGTAGATCGTGCCGTAGGTCGGGAAATCCGGGCCCTTCACGAACTGCATAAGGTCGGGTATCGAGCAATCGGGGTGATCCATAAGATATTCCGTCGCGTCGATGACCTCGCGCATATTGTGCGGCGGGATGTTCGTAGCCATGCCGACGGCGATGCCGACGCTGCCGTTGACCAGAAGGTTCGGGAACCGCGAAGGAAGCACGACCGGCTCGCTGCGCGAGTTGTCGAAGTTCGGCGTGAAGTCGACGACGTCCTTTTCTATGTCGGCAAGCATCTCCTCCGCCAGACGCGACATGCGCGCCTCGGTATAACGGTAAGCCGCAGCGGAGTCGCCGTCGATGTTACCGAAGTTGCCGTGACCGTCGACAAGCGGATAGCGCATCGAGAACGGCTGGGCGAGACGCACCATCGTATCGTAAACGGCGGAATCGCCGTGCGGATGGTACCGGCCGAGCACGTTACCGACGGTCGTCGCCGATTTTTTATAGGGCTTGTCGTGGGTGTTGCCGTCCTCGTACATAGCGTACATGATACGGCGGTGAACCGGCTTCATGCCGTCGCGCACGTCGGGCAAAGCCCTGCCTACGATAACGCTCATGGAATAGTCGATATAGCAGGATTTTATCTCATCCTCGATGTTGATGTCGTGGATGGTCTGGAACTCGTGACTGCTGTAATCGTATTCGTGTTCTGCCATGGTAACTCCTTCGGAGAATTCAGAATTAAGAATTCAGAATTCAGAATTATATAGGATCGATTTGTTGCGGTAGTTTTGTAAATACACCGTGGAGGTTTTGTTACGGTTTGATTTGCAGAGTTTGTTTGTTGTCGGTTTTTTGCAGTTATAATTTGAATTATTGTTCTTCAGCGGGCGATCGTATTGCCCCAAAAATGCTTCGCGAGGTTGTTTATAACATTATTCAAATATGGGTGACAGTCGATAAGGACAAAACGGTTTTGACCGGCGGATTGATTTGCCGGTGCTTTGTCAAGCGCCTTGTGAATATCGGTATATTCACTTCGGCGTTT
>JAGAAM010000178.1 GCA_017615235.1 Clostridia bacterium | reverse complement strand
TGGCGCCGCCCTGGAGGAAGAGGACTTTATAGTTGTCGGGAATACCCATCAATTTGCGGAGGTCTGCTTCCGCGGTATCGATTATCTCCTGATAGACCGGAGATCGATGGCTCATCTCCATGACCGACATCCCGCTGCCTTTGTAATCGGTCATCTCGGAAGCGGCTTGTTCAAGCACGGGAAGAGGGAGCATCGAAGGGCCCGCCGAAAAGTTGTAAACTCGTTTCATTTCTTGGTATCTCCTTTATATGTTTTTCGCTTTCCGCTATTTTATCGCGTTATTACGGTAAAGTCAATATATTTTTATATAATTATTCGGTACATATACACCGATTATCGTCGCTTTTTGCTATTGACAACAGCGGCGTCTTTTGTTACAATATCGATGTATGAGCATATGTTTGCGTATGATTTCCCGCAAAATCGTTTTTAAGGAGATGTTCTACCGCCAATGGAAATTTCACTCGAGAAGATCTATCGCATCGCCAAAAAGAAATTCATATGGATCATCATTGCGGCGATACTGTTCGGGGTCGCGGCTTACATCGGCGTGACCTATCTGACGGCGCCGATCTATACGATCTCCGGTCAATTCTATATTTACGACCCGACGAAAGAAGAACTCACCTCCTCGACCCGTAACCTGCAGATCAACGCGGCGAACACTTACGTCGCGATTCTGAGCGCGAACGACTTCTTCGATCTCGTCAACGCGAAGATAAAAGCGGATCCCGAATCGTTCATTACAGATAAAGACGGCAACGCTCTTCCGGAGGACGCCGCCATCACCGCCGACGAACTTGTCGGTTCGGTCTACTCCGGGCTTATCAGTTCCGGCACGAGCTACAGCATCATCACCGATACCGAGGTCATCACCGTACGTTTCCAGAGCGGGAACAGAAAACTCGTATACCCGGTAATGAAGGCGATAATGGCGACCGTCGAGGAACAGATCCAGACTTCATACAACGAACAGACGAAAATGAAATACGTCGAGACCCCTAAACCCACGAGCGTCGGCGTTTCCACCTCCAGGCGCAGGACCGTGACGCTTATCGTCGCGGCGGTCGGCGCGGTTCTGGCACTGCTGTTCTTCTACGTCCGCGATATGCTTGACATCCACATCCGCGGAGCGAACACGATCGTCGAAAAATACAGGCTCCCGGTACTCGGCAGGGTCCCGAGCTTCGATCCCTCATTATTAGCAAAGAAGGAGGCGTCCGGCGATGTTAAAAAAGAACAGTGATTCCGCGAAAGGATACGGCAGCAGCTACGGAAGATCCTACAGCGCCTACGGCGGAAGCGGCGATATGTTCGCCGTCCAGGAAGCCTATAAGGCGATCCGCACCAACATCATCCTTTCGGTCGTAAAAGACGGCTGTAAAAAACTTGTCGTCACCTCCTCCGTCCCGCACGAAGGCAAGACCACAACGGCGCTCAACCTGGCGATCTCGCTCGCGCAGGCGTTCAAAAAAGTCCTGCTCATCGACGGCGACCTCCGCAAATCCAAGATCCACCGCGCGTTTGGGATATCGCCCGATCCCGGTCTGACCAACGTCATTTCCGGGCTTGCGGATATCAAAGACGCCATCCAGGCGACGAAATACCAGAACCTTTACTGCATCACCTCAGGCATAACCGCCCCCAACCCGGCGGAAATGCTTGCGGGGGAACGTATGCAGGCGATAGTCGAAGGGCTCGAGGAACATTTTGACTACATCATCTTCGATACTCCTCCGGTAAACGTCGTTTCCGACGCTCTGCCGCTTATCAAAATGTCCGACGGCGTGATCCTCATCGTCCGCGCGGGCGTCACGGTCTATACCGATTTCGAGGCGGCTCTTTCCTCGCTCGAATTCATCGGGGCGCACATAGTCGGCGTCATCGTCAACGGCGACGACGGCAGCGACGAAGGCACCTACGGCCAGTACGGAAAATACGGCAAATACGGCCGTTACGGCAGATACGGCAAAAACAGCAAATTCGGCGAAAAATACGACGTCAACAGTTCCTACGGCGGATACGCAGGCACCGCTTCCGCAAAGAACGGAACCGAAGAAGCCGAGAAAAAATAGTTTACGGAAAAAAGGCGCTTCCGGCAAAGGCCGGAAGCGTTTTTCTTGTAAAAGGACCGTTATGAACGAAGGATGTTTTCAGATCAACGAAAGCGGCGTGAACGTGCGATGCCGCGCCTATATCGCAGGCGGCGCCGACGCCGCCGTGATATACTGCCACGGGTTCGGAGGGCACAAGGACAACCGCGCCGCGAAGCGGTTCGCCGACCGCGTGATCGCAAAGAACAAGGGAGTCGCCGTGATCACCTTCGACCTGCCCTGCCACGGCGACGACGTGCGCAAGCTTTTATCGCTCGACGACTGTGACAAATACATCGCCGCCGTCATAGCCGGGGTGAAAAAACGCCTTGATCCCAAAAAGCTTTACGGATATTCGACCAGTTTCGGCGGTTATCTGTTTTTGAAATATATCCGCGACCGCGGAATGCCGTTCGGCAAAGTCGCGCTGCGCTGTCCCGCCGTCGATATGTACGGCACGCTGATGCGCCTGATCCCGGAGGGCGACAGGGCGAGGCTCGAAAAAGGCAAGCCGATAGAGGTCGGCTTCGACCGGTTCGTGAAATTCGATAAAAGATTCACCGGCTCGCTTCTGGCTAACCCCGTGACGGACGCGGATTTTACTCCTTACGCGAAGGATATGCTCGTCGTCGGCGCCGACCGCGACGAGATCGTCGACCCGGAGACGGTCGCCGCGCTCGCTTTGAAGAACGGGACGGCTTTCACCGTCATACACGGCGCGGATCACCGCTTTACCGACCCGGAGCATATGGACGCGGCGATAAAGGAGATAGCGGGATTTTTCGGGTTAAAGGCGTGAGTCGCTGACGCTCTCGACCGAAATCAAATGATTTCGGTCGGTTGGGTTTAAGGCGTGAGCGATCGCGCGAAAGCGCGATCGAATGAATAATGAAGAATGAATAATTTCGGAACGTTTTCCGCGCTGCGGAAAACGGATCGACCG
>JAGAAM010000177.1 GCA_017615235.1 Clostridia bacterium | reverse complement strand
TGAAGTTCCCTCAACTTCGGCATCTCGATAAAGTGGAATTCCATGCCACGCATGTGCCACGCGCCGTTCTCCACGTTCAGGATGCGGTGTAACGTGTGCCATGACGGCGTGTCGTCGAACAACTTAAAGTCCGCCACCACGACACAGATCACCCGCTTTGAGGAGTAGTCCTCGCCCTTCACCGTCAGCCCGCTGTAATCCCGCGAGGCGTAGTTCAGCGTGCGGGGCAGCAGGTTATCATAACCCACAAGCTGTATCTCAACGTGGAACAGTCGCCCGTCCACCGTCCTCGCGATGACGTCAAAGCGCGGCATCTTCTCTCGCTCGAATTCAGGCGAAGTCTCACGGTCAGCGTACTCTATGTCGACGATGAGCGGGAGGCGCTCGGCCCCTGCCGGGATATCCGCCAGCACATCGTTCAGGAACGCGATGAGCGGCGTCTTGTGCTTGGGGTTCGCGAACAGGAATTTGACGAACCGGTCATTTAGACGCTTGAAACTCCCCATAACGCGCCTACCAAAAGCGGTAATCTCTTCATTTATTCTATCACATACAAAGCCTTTTGTCAAACGATTAATATAACAATTACAATTTAAATTTACAGATAAATATATACAAAAAGACAAAGAAAAAGCTCCGGCACGCCGGAGCTTTTTTCAAAAGGTTTTAATTGCCGTTCGATCGCGGGGTTCGGGATCAGTTGTTCTCGATCGCGGCGGTGATAAGGTCTTCAAGGTCGTTCTCGAACGCGGTCTGTTTGGATTCCCAATGGGAAGCGATCTCGTAGGAATGCGAGCCGAGAAGATCGGTGTAGAAGTAAAGCGCGCCGCTTCCGGTACCTTCGCCGAAGTTGAATACGCCGGCAAGGTCGTAGGTCCTGTTGCTGAATATGATCTCGAGCATATCGGTCGAGTCGTCGTCCTGGAAGCGTTTGTATTTAAGGGTACGGTCGTAGTATTCCGGAGTGACCATCTTCCTGCCGTAGTAAGCCATAGCCTCGAGAGCATAGCAGGTCACGTCGAGCTTTTCGACGTTGGAGGTCGGGATGGCGAAAACTTCGCACCAGTAGACCGAAACGGAGGTGGAGTACTCATCCTGGTGTTCGTTCCTCTTGGGCATCGGGAGGATACCGTAGTGGATCTCCGCGTTGCGGAGTTCCTGGGAGGATACGAACCAGATCTGGTTCGGCATAAAGAGCGCGTTGCCGTTATAGAAGATCGCTCTTTCGTTGTCGTAATTGTAGTTTCCTTTGTCGTAGAAATCGGAAACGCCGACGTACTGATCCTCGAGAAGGAGGTCCATAACCGCGGTGAATGTGGAAATGTTTTCCTCTTCCATAACGCGGAACACGGGCGTGTCGCCTTTCGCGTCGACCATAGGCTCCGCCGCGCCGAGCATGAAGGCGTAGCAGTCATAGGACTGAGCGACCATGCCCCAGACGTCGCCTACCGCGGGATCGAAGGACATCGCGCTGCCGTGCATGAGCTGTACGCTCTTGACCATCTCGTGCATTTTGTCGACCGTCCATTCGTCGCTGCGGACGAGATCGAAGGGATCTTCGAGCTGATAGCTCTGGACTAAATCCTTGTTGAAGTATATCGCCCAGGTGGATTCGTCGTCGGCTACCAGAGCGTCGCCGGCGAGGAACCAGATGTTGTTGTCGATGGAAAGGTCGCGGTTGAGCGACTGATCCCACCAGGGTTCCTCATAGTGGATATAACCGTTATCGATGCTGCTGATATCGTAAAGGTATCCGCCTACGCCGAGAGGGGCAGTTACGTTCACGGCAAGGCAGGAAGCCTGGATCTCGCCGAGGTTGGCGTCGATATCGTTGCGGAGCTGCGTGATGCCGTTGCTGTACCAGCCTTCGACCACTTCGAGGTTGAACTTGATGCCGTATTCCTGCTCGATGAACGCGTTCCTCTTGTAAAACGCGTTGACGACAGGTTCGTCGGAAGCCTCGTCGGGAACGATGGCGGTGCTGTAGGTACGGCCGTTGTAAGCGATTATCGTCACGGTCTCGCCGCCCCAGTTCTTCTTTTCGAGCGGGAACGGTTTTTCGCCGTTTTCGTTTTCGGAAACGTCAGCCGTCGACTGACCCGTCTGCGATGCGTCGTCTCCGCCGCCGTTGCAGGCGGTCATAAGGATCGCGGAGAAGCAGAACATAGCGATAAGGATCAGCGCAAGTAATCTTTTCGTCATAATGTTTCTCGCTTTCTTGTATGATTGTTTTTTGTTAATATTTTTAAGTTATTATATATTATTTTCCCGCAGTTGTCAATTACTTTTTGTTTTCAGCGTTCGGGTCAAAGTTAAAACAGACGAAAATTTTCAAAAGCAATTTTCCCACCTTTTCTATTCATTTTTAACTCTTCTCTCTTCACTGATCACCCTTTATACGATGAGCATCGCGTCTCCGAAGGAAAAGAAGCGGTAACGCTCCTTTACGGCTTCGCGGTAGGCGTTCATCGTGTTTTCGTATCCCGCGAAGGCGCAGACGAGCATTATGAGCGTGCTTTCGGGGAGGTGGAAGTTGGTTATGATCCCGTCGACGCATCTGATCTTCACGCCGGGGTAGATGAATATCGAGGTCTCGCCCTCGAAGGAATGAACGAACCCGTTTTCGTCGGCGACGCTTTCGAGCGTGCGTACGCTCGTAGTGCCGACGGCGATCACCCTGCCGCCGTTTTTCTTCGTGTCGTTGATGATATCCGCCGCTTCCTGCGTGACCTTGATATATTCAGAGTGCATTATATGCTCGCGCAGGTCGTCCTCCTTGACCGGGCGAAAGGTGCCGAGACCGACGTGCAGCAGGACTTTTACGATCTTAACACCCTTGTTTTCGATCTTTTCGAGCAGTTCTTTCGTGAAATGAAGCCCGGCTGTCGGAGCGGCGGCGCTGCCGTCTGTGCGGGCGTAGACGGTCTGATATCGGTTTTTGTCCTCTAATTTGCGCTTTATATAAGGCGGCAAAGGCATTATCCCGATCCTGTCGAGTATCTCGTTGAACACGCCCTTGTAATCAAAACGGATGATCCGCACGCCGTCCTCAGCGACGTCGGTCACCGTTCCGGACAGCTCGCCGGAATAGATTATCTTCGTGCTGGGGCGGGTCTTTTTGCCCGGGCGGGTAAGGCATTTCCAGCATTCGCCTTCCCCGCCTTCCACGCGGGAGAGAAGCACCGTTTCGATCCTGCCGGTATGACCTTCGGCAACGCCGAAAAGCCGCGCCGGGATGACTTTCGTCTCGTTGAGCACAAGACAGTCGCCGGGTTCGAGCAGACCGATCACGTCCGAAAAAACAAGGTGTTCGACTTCCCCGCTTTTACGGTCGAGATGAAGCAGCCGCGAGGAATCGCGCTTCTCGATCGGAGTCTGGGCGATAAGCTCTTCCGGCAGGTCGTAATGATATGACGATTTCTTTAAAAGATCCATGATCTCACCTTAAAAAGGTCCGGCTTTTTCCGTCAAACGCGGCGAAGCCGAAATATACTGTGAATGAAAGACGCAGATATTATAATACGTTTTTAAACATTTTTCAACAACCGAAAGGAAAATAACGATGGAAAAAACGCCGTTGTTCAAAGGCGTCGCCACGGCGCTGGCAACGCCTTTCGACGAAAGCGGGATCGATCTGTCCGCTTTCGGGAATATGATCGAACGCCAGATAAACGCAGGAGTGAGCGCGATCGTCGTCTGCGGCACGACGGGCGAGGCTTCGACGCTCACGCGGGAGGAAAAAAGGCGCCTTACCGCTTTTGCGGCGGAGCGCGTGAACGGAAGGGTCCCGGTCATATCCGGGAGCGGATGCAACGATACCGCGGAGGCGATAAAGCTTTCGAAGGACGCGGCGGAAGCCGGAGCCGACGCGCTTCTTATCGTCACGCCTTATTACAACAAATGCACGCAGAAAGGTCTTGCCGAATACTACAAGGCGGTCTCCGAAGCGGCGGGAAAGCCTTTTATCGCCTACAGCGTACCTTCGCGCACCGGAGTGAGGATCGAGCCGGAGACCGCCGCGAAGATCGCGGAACTGCCGCTCGCTTACGGGATAAAAGACGCCGGAGACAGTATTTCGGATACCGCGCGGACGGTGATGCTCTGCGGCGAAAAGCTGCCGCTGTACTGCGGCTGTGACGACAGGATACTGCCGGTGCTGTCGCTGGGCGGATACGGCGCCGTCTCGGTGGTGTCGAACCTCTTCCCCGCAGAGACCGAAAGGCTTTGCGACTCGTTTTTCGAGGGAAAAACGAAAGAAGCGGCGGAGCTTCAGCTGAAGCTGCTGCCGCTTATAAAAGCGTTGTTCTGCGAGGTCAACCCGATACCCCTGAAAGCCGCTTTGGCGGAGATGGGGCTTTGCCGGAACCTGCTGCGCGCACCGCTGACCGCCATATCGGAAGAAGGCAGGAAAGAATTGCTGTCAAACCTGTTTCACTTATGATACCTGCGGTTCGAATTTATCATCAGTCCGCGATAGACCTGCTCCGCCAGCATAACGCGGGCGAGCATGTGCGGAAAGGTCATTTTTGAAAACGAAAGGCGCAAATCGCATTCTTTTTTAAGGTTTTCGTCAAGTCCGAAGCTCGAACCGATGATAAAGCACAAAGGCTTTTCGGACGCGATCACCGACGAGGCGAACTTTTCGGAAGTCATCTGTTCGCCTTCGACGCAGAGCGCGGCGGTGAGCGAATTCTGAGGGATCGCCGCGCGGATCGCCGCGGCTTCCTGTTCCAGAGCGCGTTTTATGAGTTTATCGGAGCTTTCGCCGTGGGTGTCGCATTCCTTCACGCAGACGGTATTATAGCGGCAGAACGGCGAGATCCTTTTTATGTATTCGGCTTCCGCATCGCGGAAAAACTTTTCCTTGAAGTCGCCGACGTGGATGACGGTGACGGAGTTCATCTTTTCTTCTTTCTGACCGAGAAGCCGAAACTGCCGATCCGTTCGCCCAATTTATAATAATCGCCGTGCGAATAGGCGATCAGCCCGGCTTTTTCGAGCATGAGCCTGCCGTTTTTATCGACGAGTCCGGCGTCGCAGGTGACGGCGACTATATCCGCCATGAAAATATCGTGACTGCCGCTTTCGACGACGTCGAATACCCTGCATTCGAGCGTGAGCGGACATTCGGCGACCGAAGGACAGCCGACCTCGCAGGAATCGGCGCGGGTGAGACGCATCTCCGCGAACTTGTCGCAGTCCCTTCCCGACTTCACGCCGCAGTAATCGAGAGCGCGGACGAGTTTTTCGTTCGGGAGGTTGACGCAGAATTCGCGGCTTTTCATTATGATAGGATGCGAAGCGCGTTCCTTTCGCACCGAAATATAAAGCCGCGGCGGATCGGAGGAGAGTATCCCGGTCCATGCCACCGTGAGGATATTGGTTTTTTCGCCGTCGGCGCAGGATACGAGCACCGCAGGGACCGGAGCGAGCAGGGTCCCGCCCTTCCATTTTATCTTCGGCATCGTTCATTCCGCCTTTCCGTAAATGATATGTTTTTTATCCAAGAAAAATTATAATGCCGCTTTGATAAGATGTCAAGACAAAAAGATCAAAGCGTTCTTCCGCTGAACAGCAAAAACGCGATCAACGCCGTGCCGACCGCCGCGAAGCCGACGGCGATAAAACAGTCCGCGTTACCCGAAAAAGCCATATTTCCACCGCCTTTCGGGTTATTGTTTGCGGATCGAAAGGTTTTTATACCATAGAAAAACCGGGGCCGCATATCAGCGATCCCGGTCTTTTATTAATATAGAATTACGCCCCGTCATACCGGATAGCGGACGATCACCAGTGATACGCCCTGTAGACGATGTCGCTGACGGTCGACTCGTCGTATTCGTCGTAATTGAGGGAACCGCACGCTCCTTCTGCGACGTCCTCGCCGAAGAGATTTGCAGTGAAATCATATAACGCCTGGGGACCGTCCTCGTTCAAGACGCTCATCAGGATGTCATAAAACTCCCGCTCCCTCTGGGACATGTTCGGATAACCCGCGCCGCCCGAAACGGTGTTGAGTTCCTCGATAGAAAGCTGCTTGTCGTCGGCAAACTTTGCTTTGAGAGCGTCCAGCTTTTCCGAAAGTTCGGGGTCAAGTTTCTTTTCCATGGCGATTTCTCCTTTTAGTAATTATTCTTTAAACATTTTTTACTTTAAGCGTCGAAAGAATCGAAGCGTTTTGACATCGACTTGACGATCACGGCGCGGAGCACGGCGGCGGCGATAAGATTAACCGCGGTGAAGACCGCTGTCGCGGCGTAGGCGCCGAGCCCGAAATAAGCGGGAAGCGCGATCGCGACGGAAACGCCGGTGAACACCATCCCGGCGACCATCGAAAGCAGCACAGCACCGCTGCGTTTTATGGTGTGGGTGTCGCTTTCGTTGTCAAACCGCGGGAACAGCGTGTTGAAGACGACGCCGACGTGCGCCATGACGGCTGTCGCGGCGAGCACGGCGGCAAACGCGAGCAGAGCGCCGATAACGTCCTTCGCGGCGATGCCGCAGATAAGGCAGGAAACGGCGATGAACGGCGCCGCGATGACGATATGCGCGTCGCTTTTCGCGGTGAGCACGGTTTTTCCTCCGACCGGAGCGGAACGAAGGATCCAAAGCGATTTGCCTTCAAGCGAGACCGACGGAGCGGAGATCATCGTCATCGCTGAAATCGCCGAAAGCACGGCGGTCATTATCGCGATAACAGAACCCTGCTGCTGACCGATCGCTTTTTCGACCTCCGCAAAAGTCCCGCTTACGAGCGTATAGATGCCGAACGCGATCATGAACAGCAGTCCGAGCCCTGCGTTCGCCATATATACCGCGCTTCCGGTGAAGCGTTTTATTTCCTTCACGATAAGCGCGTTTTTGGGAGAGCGGACTTTTTGTTTCGCCTTGCCGGTGTAGGCTTTCGCCTGGACGGTGACCTTGCTGGTGATGATCCTTATAAAGCTCATCCGCATAAGCCAGTACGCCGCGAGCACGGCAAAAGCGGAGATCGCGATGAACGCCGCGAAGAACAGCAGATCGCCGTCGCAGCCTTTGCCGAAAATATAGAAAGGATAGATGACCTTTGCCTTCTCACCCGCGGAGACGGGATCGGTTATACCGGCGGTGATGATCTTTGATATGTTGGGATATATGATAACGTAAGCCGCCACGCCGACGAGCAGGAGCGCCGTCTGGACGATCTGTTTGCGCTTGACTTTTGAAAGTATGAGCGAGATGATCCAGGCAAAAAAGCTGACTGCCGCCATCGTGAGGAAGATAAGAAGCAGCGTTCCAGCAAGGAACAGGAAGAACGCAGGCGCGTTGATGACGCCCTGAATGATCCCGACGACGGCGAAGGGTATGAACACCGTAAAGCCGAAGAAGGCGTTGAGCAGGATAAGCGTCACAAGCCTTGAAATAACGATGTCGCCTGGTTTTATCGGCATCGAGAGCAAAAGATCGTTGTCCTTCGAATCGAAAACGGCGGTCATCGCGTAGAACACCGATCCGATGAACATCAGCAGGAATTCGGTTATACCGGCGACCTCGAAAAGATACCATCTTCCGACGGTCTGCGCGGGAATGCCGAAGCCGGACGCAAGCGCGCCTATCGAGAACATTATAAGCACGCCGAGCGCCGAATAGCCCAGTATCATCCCCTTGCCGGGACGGACGTAGGACGACGGCTGACCTTTTTTGCCCCTTTTACGCGGTGTGAACAACCGCATAAGGTTGATCCTGATAAGCAGTCTTATCATATAAAGACACCGCCCTGTTCGCCGTCGGCTTCATCGCTTTCGAGCCCGAGGAAGACGTCCTCCAGCGAGGTGTTGCCCTTTACTTCTTCCATCGTGCCGGAAACGATAAGCCTGCCCTGCTTGATTATCGCCACTTTGTCGCAAAGCTTCTCCGCTGTCTCGAGGACGTGGGTGGAGAAGAATATCGCGGCGCCGTTGTCGCACATCTCGCGCATAAGCTGCTTGAGCTGGTGCGAAGCGATCGGGTCGAGCCCGACGAAAGGCTCGTCCATTATGATAAGCTTCGGATCGTGGATAAGCGCGGCGATCACGGCGAGCTTCTGCTTCATACCGTGGGAATACGCCGAAACGCTCTGGCCGAGGCTGTCTTTTATTCCGAGGAGTTTGGAGTATTTCTCGATCCTCTCTTCCCTATCGGCTTTGCCGACTCCGTAAACGTCGGCGATAAACCCGAGGTATTTGATCCCGGTCATGAATTCGTAAAGATCGGGGTTGTCGGGGATATATGCGAGTATCTTTTTTGCGGCGAGCGGATCTTTGGAGATGCTTACGCCGTTGATGAAAGCGTCGCCTTCGTCGGCTTTAAGAAGCCCGCAGCATATCTTGATCGTGGTGGTCTTTCCGGCGCCGTTGTGACCGATAAAACCGTAGATCTCGCCAGGCTGAATATGCAGAGAAAGGCCGTCGACGGCCTTCTTGTCCCCGTATATTTTGGTGATATTCTCGATGCGGAGCATAATGAATACCCTCTTTCAACAACATTTATTCGTTAATTGGATTATACCGCCTATATCGCTTGCGGTCAATACCTTTTTTCGATCTTCAAAGGATCGAACTTCAACCAGTCTGCGGCGACGAGCACGGTATCCGCGCCGGAGACCTGCCACACTATGCGGCTCTTCTGCGCTCCGTGCAGGTGACCGTAGAACACACGCTTCACGCCCGATTCTTTTATGACCTCGCATATCCTGTCGCACCTCACGTCGCCGTAGGCGGGCGGATAGTGGAGGAAAAGCAAAACCTCGGCTTCGGGGTGTTCGTTTTGAAGCTCGAAGCCCTTTTTCAGAGAAGCGCGGATTCGTTCCGCCTCGCGGTTGACGATCTTTTCGTCGTCGGGCCCGTAATTGTCCTCCGGGAACCAGCCGCGGCTGCCGCAGATGATGAAACCCTCCGCGTAAAATGCGTTATTGAAAAGGAAATCGATGCTTAAAGCGCCTATCTCGTCGCGGAATTCATACATTTTCTTCATCGTCGCCCACCAGTAATCGTGGTTGCCCTTGCCGATGATCTTTCTGCCGTTGAGCGATTCGATGAAAGCGAGGTCGGCGCGCGCGTCGTCGCGGCGCATCCCCCACGAAATATCCCCGGGGATGACGACGGTATCGTCCGGCGAGACTTTTGACTGCCAGTTGTCGCGCAGGCGCTCGACGTGGTTTTCCCAGGCGGGGCCGAAGACGTCCATCGGTTTATTCGACGTATGAGAAAGGTGCAGGTCGGCTATCGTGAAAAGTGACATTTTTGAATACCGTAAATAATTTATTGCGGTTTTGACGATAATAAAAACGCAAACCGATTTTTTAATAAGAAAGGAAAAACAGAATGGACGCGATCTCGTTCAACAAGACCCCGAAACACTTAAGAGGCATAAGCTGCAGCGTTACCAACTGCGCCCACCACGACGGGATAAGCTATTGCACCGCGGAGGGCATCTCCGTCGGTCCCTCGACGGCGACCAACTGCACCCAGACGGTGTGCGCCAGTTTCCGCCCGAAGAAGAAAAACTGACGGGATAAAGCCGTTTTCGCGTTTTTCACATCCCCGCGAAGACGGTTTTTTTCATATCGGCGGGGGATATGACCTCGCCGAACCGGTCGGGCGCGGAGCGCAGTCCGGAAAGGTTCGCCGGAGCGTTTACGCCGGTGACCGACCGGAGTTTATCCAAAGCGTCGAAATCGTCTTGCGGCACTTCCTCGCCCAGCGCGGAAAGCACGGCGGGCGCGAATTTATACGGCGAAGCGGTGGAAACGACAAGCATTTTTCTTTCGCTTCCGGCGGCTTTTTTATATTTTTCAGCCGCGCCGACGGCAACGGCGGTATGGGTATCGCAGAGATAGCCGTATTTCCCGAACTGATCTTTGATCTGTTCTTTCGCCTCCGCATCGGTGCAGGAATAGCCTGCGAAATCGGCGCGGATCTCTTCCATAAGCCCTTCGGGGAGCGAATAGACCCCTTCCGAATTGAGCTTCTTCATACAGTCGGCGGTGACTTCGCTGCCGGCGGTGAAATACAGAAGCCTTTCGAGGTTGCTCGAAATAAGTATATCCATCGAGGGCGAGGCCGTGGTGAAAAACTCGCGGCGGCGGTCGTAGACGCCTTCGTTGATGAACTGGGTCAGCACGTCGTTGCGGTTGGAGGCGCAGACCATTCTTCCTATCGGGAGACCCATCCTTTTGGCGATGAAGCAGGCGAGTATGTTGCCGAAATGGCCGGTGGGTACGGTGACGTCGATCTTCTCGCCGATGGCGACGGCGCCCTGATTGACCATATCGCAGTACGCGGAGATATAATAGACGATCTGCGGCGCGAGACGGCCCCAGTTGATGGAGTTCGCGCTGGAGAAGATATAGCCCTTACGAAGCGCTTCCGCACGGCAGGCGGGATCCGAAAAGATGGATTTCACGCCGGTCTGCGCGTCGTCGAAGTTGCCTTTAATGGCGACGACGCGAAGGTTTTCGCCCTGCTGTGAAGCCATTTGCTTTTTCTGGATATTCGAAACGCCGTTGACGGGATAATAGACCGTCATACGGACGCGCGGAACGTCGCGGTAACCCTCCAGCGCGGCTTTGCCGGTGTCGCCGCTCGTCGCGACGAGGATATAGGCGTCGTTCTTCTCGCCGGTCTTGTCGAGCGCGAGCGAAAGCAGACGCGGCATTATCTGGAGCGCCATGTCTTTAAAAGCGCTCGTCGGGCCGAGCCAGAGCTCCAAAAAGTAATTGCCGCCGGTTTTTCTGACGTAGACCGAGAGACGCGAGAGCAGATGGAGCAGAATCGCGCCCTCACTGAGGCGTTATCCCGTGCGGAAGAGGCAAACGCTGCAAAGACGGCGTTCCTCAGCTCCATGAGCCACGAGATGCGCACTCCCATGAATGCGATCATCGGCTTGGACAACAT
>JAGAAM010000176.1 GCA_017615235.1 Clostridia bacterium | reverse complement strand
TGCTGGATCTTTTTGACCGGAACGGGAGCCTTGAAGAAGTAAGCCCTGTAAAGGCCGGTGAAGATTCCGGAGAAGAGCAGGACCGCGATGTAAACGACGATCGCGACGATGCCGAACAGGAATCCGACGTAGGGGATAAGAGCAAGGCCGGCAAGGATGCCGATCACGAGGCTGGTGCCGACGCTGAAGACGAGGTCGGCAAGGAACATCTGAAGCATTTTGCCCTTGGTGAGTTTGATGGAAAGACGGAGCGCCTGGGTGGCGGTCACGTTTTCCTCGGTCATAAGGATGTATTCAACAAACGCGTAGGAATAGGACTTATAGATGGTGTAGACATAGCCTGCCGCCATTACGATATAGCCGAGAACCGCGCCGATGATCGAGAATATCTGAAGCGCTTTGGCGCCGAACGAATAGCCGATCACGGTGAAGAGCATAACGACTACCGCGCCTGCGGCAACTGAAAGAGCCGCCCAGATGAATATCCAGAGTGCTTTCCAGGCAACGCCGCCGAGAACGGTCCAGAAGCGTTTGAAGCCGGAGAACAGCTGGTCGGAATTGACTTCTTTTTCATCGAGAGCGTCAAGATATACCTTGGACATGCCGGTATAAACGACCGCGATGAACGAAGCGCCGACGATACCGAGAACGGGAAGCGTGAGCACTATTGCGAATACGGCGATTACCAGCGTGAGCAGAGATAATCCCCAAAGACGGAGCGGTTTTTTCTTAATGATGGAAAAAGCGCGTTTGTATGCTTCTACAAACAACATAAGTGATTCCCTCTCTTATTAATTATTGACTTGAAAGCCTGTATATATTGTATCAAGCGGGCATTATTTTGTCAATAGGAAGGCATAAAGTTTTTAAGGAAAATACCGCTTTTTATCCCGAAAACGCTTGCGTTTCCGTGTATCCGCCGCACGCCGTATAACAATTGGCTGAACAAATCAATTATACGGTCGATCCGTTTCCGGATATTCGGAAAACGTTCCTCAATTATTCATTCTTCATTAAGCAAAAAGGGCTTCGCGCGGCGAAGCCCTTTTCGTTATTCAGCGTTTATCGCTTATTTCTTTTTCTTGGTGACAAGGAATACGACCACGCCGGCAACCACTACGACTGCGGCGATGATGCCGATGATAAGGCCGACGTTGGAGCCGTCTTCGCCGCCCTCGTCCTTGGATTCTTCTTTGGATTCCTCGACGGGAGCCGCGGATTCTTCTTTGGATTCCTCAACGGGAGCAGTGGATTCTTCGACGGATTCCTCGACGGGAGCCACGGATTCCTCGACGGATTCCTCAACGGATTCTTTAACAGATTCCTCGACGGATTCCTCGACCGATTCCTCGACCGATTCTTCGACCGATTCTTCGCCGTAGCCTTCCATGAGAGGTTCGTCCTTCACGGTGTAGAGGCAGGCGTTGGAGTATTTGAGAGCCTTGCCGGAAACGTCAACACCGAAGAGGTGGAGTTTCGTGCCGAGCTCGAGCGCAGCGGCAGCGTCGCGGCGGGCGGTGCCTGCGCCGGTGCCGTCGCTGTGGAATACCGCGACGACCATCTTGCTGTCGAGCTTGGTCTCGAACGCGACTTCTTCGCCCTGACCCTGAACGCTTTCTACGACGTAATAGGTGTTCTTTTCACCGTCTACCGGAGCGAGAAGGAGGCAGCGTGCGTATTTGGTGTTGTATTTGCCGGAATCCTTCGCCGGGATGACGAGGGTGGATTTTTCAGCTTCGATCGAAGTATTTACGGAGTCGATATCGAGGATAACGGAATCCTTGTTGCAGTCCTTCGGACGGCTGCCGTCTTTAAGACCTACGTAGGTGGTGTCGCGGATGGTGTCATCCTTGTAACCGGTAAGGGTGATGACGGCTGCGTTATCGGCTTTCTTACCGCCGAGGATGCCGTCCTGCCATTCGAGCATGCCCTTCTTTTCGTTGTAGTCTTTCTGAGCGGCTACAGCGAAGGTGAGACCGAACTGGATGGTGTTGCCGACCGCGGAGACGCCGCTCTTTTCCCAGGGGATACGGACTTCATAAACGGTCTTGTTGCCGTCGCGTTTTGCGATAGCGTCCCAGTCGTTGGCGGTAAGGAGTTCGCCGCCGGTGAAGTTGGACCAGTTGATCTTCGCGGTGTTGCCGTCTTTGAGGATCGTCACGCCGCTTTCCTGATAGTTGCCGGACCACTGTGCGGTCTGGTAAACGGTCTTGGAAGCGTCGGGTGCGCCGGGGGTAAGGATCCACTGGATGCAGGAATGCTCCCACATGTATCCGAGACCCTGCGCTTCGCCGTACTGTTCGAAAATCGAATCGGGGATATAGCTGTCTTCGACGGATTCGACGTTCCATGCGAGATAGAGGTACTGGAAGTCCCACATAGCGTAGAACTTGAAGCCCCAGTTTTCGTATTCGTTATGTTCGAGGAGGACGCCGTCGTAATCGTCGCCTACTTTATAGGAAACGATCGCGGAACCGTATTCGCCGGACTTGATCTTACCGTCAAGTTTCGGAGAAGAGGCGGCGTATTTGATAGAGACCTGTTCGTTCACCGTGTCTGCGGAAGCCTGAAGAAGGACTACCGGGCAGAGCATAAGAACGACAATAAGGAAAACGATAAATTTTTTCATGCTTAAACTCCTTAAATTGTTTTTTCGGGACGTCGTCCCTTACGAGTTAATCTATTATATATCATATTAGCACAAAAATCAATAGTTGCCTTTCGCATTTTTGAAAAAAAGCACGAAACAGCGCGATTCAAAAGCGATCCTGCCGCAAAATAAAGGGTTTTGAAGCCCGTTTGTCAAAAATTTCCTTCGGGCGCACGCCTTTTGCCGGAACCACACGGTCTTTGATCGGTTGACAACCGCGGGTACCGATGGTATAATCATATTGAAAATTCAAAATTATAAACAAACGGAGCGAAAAATGAAAAAGTTTTTAAGTGTTCTGCTTGCGTTACTTATGGCGGCTCTCCCGGTGTTCGCCTTCGGCGTTTCCGCCGACGTGGAATACGAAGGCCGCCGTCTTATGGGCGATATCAACGGCGACCATAAGATCGACGCCGTCGATTACCTTATGCTCAAAAGGATAGTTCTCCGGTCCTACGCGGCGAACCGCGACGAAGACATCGCCTGCGACGTCAGCGGCGACGGAGAGGTCACCGCCGTCGATTACCTTATGGTAAAACGCGCGGTGCTCGGCAGTTATGAGATAACGCGGCTCGTCCCGAACGACGATCTTGATATTTCCGTTCCGGAAGGCGGAGATCACGCGGCCGTGACCGGTCCCGGCGAATGTGAAGACGGCGAGATCATAATCCCCGGCTACGTCGGCGGCGTACCTGTAACGGTCATCGCGGAAAACGCTTTCGCCGGATGCACCGGGGTGACCGGTTTCGTGCTCCCGGAAGGGATCGAAAGGATCGAAGACGGCGCTTTCTCCGGCTGTACGGCTCTCACTTCGGTCACGATCCCGAAATCGGTGGTCTGGATAGGCGCGAACGCATTCGCGGGCTGCTCTTCGCTTCAAAGAGTGTATTTCGAGGAGATATGGGGATGGTACACCGCCCCTTCGCAGGAGGAACTGGAAGCGAACGTCAACGTGTTTTACAATTTCCCGGTGGAAGACGCCGGTGATATGGCGTATTACCTCACCTATGAAAAAGTCTCCAACGTCTGGGCGCGCGAGGATTACTCCGATTACGTTCCGAGCAAGGGGCTCAAGATCGAAAAATACGGCGGAGTGGCTTATTACGTCACCGGCATCGGCACCTGCACCGACGAAGAGATCTATATCCCGCGGGAATACAACGGCAAGCGCGTTATATACGTCGCCGCGGGCGCTTTTGAAAACGTCTCCGGAGTAAAAGGGATCTACGTTCCGAGCGGGATCAACAAGATCGGCAGGAGCGCTTTCGAGAACTCCTCGGTCGAATGGGTGTTCATCGGCAGGGACGTCAGCGAGATCGAGGATCACGCCTTCTCCGGCTGCAACGATATACGCGAATACCGTTCCGACCCCAAAAACAAGATATATATGGGGAACGGCGGCTGTCTTGTCGACAAAAGCCGGCATTCCGTCGTCGCCGGATCGAACTGGCCCGACTTCCCGGACGCAGAGATCGCGAACGGCATTGCCCATTACGCTTTCGAGAACATGACGAAGATGGAATCGGTCTATATACCTGACGGATATGAAGCGATCGGCACGATGGCGTTTTACGGCTGTATGATGATCAAAAACGTCAGACTGCCGCAGAGCATGAAGATATTGGGCGACTGGTGCTTCAACTACTGCGACATCAAAGAGATCCACATCCCGCCGCTGGTCGAATCCATCGGCGCGAACCCGTTCGCATACAACAAAGACCTCGCCGCCGTGACGGTCGCTCCGGCGAACTGGCGCTTCTCGGAGGGCGACAACTGCGTTATCTCCAACCTTTACCACCAGGTCGTCATCGCCTGCAAGAACGCGACGGTCCCGACGAGCGAGGACGTCACCTGCATCGACACCTACGCTTTCGCGGGGGCGATCGGACTGACCGAGATCGACATCCCGGTATTCATCACCTGCATAGGCGAATACGCCTTCGACGGCTGCGTCGACCTTGCCGTCGCGAACTTTGCCGATCCGTATAACTGGTACACCGAGAAGGAATACGTTCCGCGCACGGCTATCGAGCTGCTCGACGTCAACCTGGACGCGGAATACCTGCGCGAAACCTATTCGGATTACACCTGGCTTAAGATCGAGCCGGCGGAATAAAACGGCAACACAAAAAAATCCGGGAGCGCAACGCTCCCGGATGTTTTTTGTTTTTGCGTTAAATCTTCTTCAGCATCATCATGCCGCTGCCGAAAGGAAGAAATCCTTCCTCGTCGAAGGCGAGCTCGTCCCAGGGGGACTGTTCCTCGCCGAACAGCTCGCGGGTCTCTTCGGTGTTGTAAAGGATCTTTCCGTCTTCCTCTTTCCATTCGTTCGCGCTGACGGCGATCATATCGCCCTCGACGGCAAGGATGTCGCCGCCTTCGAGCGCCTCTTTGATGTCCTCGTCGGAGACGCCTGCCGGTATCTTCGCCCAGGAAACGACGCGGTGATCATCGGTTATCTCGATGACCATATTGAACGCCGAAAGCAGTTCCTCCGCTTCCTCGGCTTCCATCTCGCCGGCGGCGACGCGTTTGTCAAGGTCCGCTTTGACGGCTTCGAGCGTGTAAAGCCCCATTTCGCCGTCGATGTCGGTAAAAGCTTTTGCGACTGCGTATTTTCCGATGATCTCTTTCATTTTTTCCTCCCTGTCCGGCGCAAGCGCCGTTTTTTGTTTTGTGTTTGTTGTATTCGTGATTTTTCCTTTTTCGGTCTTTTTGAGCGCGACGGCGAGAAATCCTATCGCGAAAACCAGCCTTCCGTCGTGCGCTTCAAGCTTTTCGGCGGAATCGCGGAACGGCCCTTCCGGTATGTCGATAAAGCCGTTCAGCGTATAGCGGAAGCTTAAGAACCCGGTCTGTTCCCAGGTGCCTTCCTCGACGCGATCCTTTGAGGAATCGGTCATCTTAACGGTGTGATCCTCGAAGAATTCGAACTTCAAAGCGGTGAAATCGGTGCCGTCGTCGCTTTTGAATTCGCTCGCCGGGATATGCGCGAGGTCGTTCGAGAAAGCGTTCACCAGGAATTCCGGTTCCCACTTCCCTACTATGAATTCAAGTCCGTTTTTGATATCGAAAGCGTCAAGTTCCGTAAAGATCACTCCTTTTTTACTGCCTTACTTCGGATAAAAGCACGACCACGGTGGGCTTCCTGCCGGTGCGTTTGCGGGCGTAATCGCCGATGTCGTCGCGCAGACGGCTTTTTATCACCGACTGGTCGGAAATATCCCTCGAAAGCGTTTTGATAAGCGAATTATACGCGACCTCCGCGATCTTGTTGACAAGATCGGCGTTCTCCTTTTCGTAAACGAAGCCGCGGGTCGTCACCTCCGGCATTACCGAGATGCACATATAACCGGTGTCTATCCCGGCGCTGACGAATATCACGCCCTCCTCCGCGATCCTGCGCCTCTCGCGAAGTACGATGGAGCTCACGTCGCCGATGCCGGAGCCGTCGACCATGACCGATCCCGCCTCGACGGAACCGGCGCGTTTTAGGCTGCGCTTCGACAGCGCGATGACCTCGCCGGTATCGGGGATCATGATGCGGTTTTCGGGCATGCCCATATCCTTCGCGAGCGCGGCGTGAGCGACCAAATGCTTGTATTCGCCGTGTACGGGGATGAAGAACTCCGGCGCGGTGAGCGCGTGCATGAGCTTCAATTCCTCGCGGCAGGCGTGGCCGGAAACGTGGACGTCGTAATTGCTGTAGGTGATCACTTCCGCTCCGCGGCGGTAAAGCTCGTTGATTATCTTGGTGATGAGTTTTTCGTTGCCGGGTATCGCCGACGACGAAAGCACGACAAGGTCGTCGGTTCCCAGCGTGACCATGTTGTGTTCCCCGAACGCCATGCGGTAAAGGGCGCTCATCGGCTCGCCCTGCGAACCGGTCGTGAGCACCGCGACTTTGGAGGGCGGAAGTTTTTTAACGTCCGCCAGATCGATGACGATATTGTCCGGCACGGTCAGATAGCCGAGTTTGACGGCGGCGCTGAAAAAGTTCTGCATGCTTCTGCCGGTTATGGCGACCTTGCGCCCCGCCTTTGAAGCGGCGTTGATTATCTGCTGAACGCGGTGTACGTTGGAGGAAAAAGTCGCGATGACGATCCGGCGCTGTTCGTTGTTGAAGATCCGGTCGAAACTGACGGCGAGCGAGCTTTCGCTCGGAGTATATCCGGGTCGCTCGGCGTTCGTGCTGTCGCAAAGAAGAAGCCTTATCCCCTTCCTGCCGAGCTCCGAAAGCCGCGCGAGGTCGATCGGCTTTTCGCCGACCGGCGTGAAATCGACCTTTAAGTCGCCGGTGTGGAGTATGCGGCCGCAGGGAGTTCCGATGCAGATCGCGCAGGAATCCGGCATCGAGTGGTTGACGTTGATGTATTCCGCCTCGAAAGCGGAACCGAGCCGCACCGTCTCGCCGGCGCGTATCTCGCGAAGGTCGGCGCGTTTTATCCCGTTCTCGGCAAGCTTGCCCTCAATTATGCCGAGCGTCAGCCTTGTGGCGTAGACCGGCACTTTGTCGAACTTTTTAAGGAAGAACGGCACCGCGCCGATGTGATCCTCGTGCCCGTGGGTTATAAGCAGAGTGCGGAGTTTTTCGGCGTTCTTTTCGAGATACCCGAAGTCCGGGATGACCAGATCGACTCCGAGCATATCGTCCTCCGGGAAGGCGACGCCGCAATCGACGGCGATGATCTCGTTTTCGTACTCGAACGCGGTCATATTCATACCGATGCCGTCGACGCCGCCTAAGAATATGACGTTGACGCCCGGCTTTTTGTTTTTCTGCATTTAATGATTTTCCTTTCGATTATAGCAAAACAACGGGCGTCGTAAAACGTCCTTGATTGATCTGTTTTGCCGTATGTTGTGTATTTATGTATAAAAGCGGCGACTCGGCGCCAAAAGTCCGTATCATTGCGGGAGGATATTTATCCCCTTGAATATATTATGCCCCAAAAAGCCGGGTTTGTCAAGCGGAATCAGGTCTTAAATGACTTTCCGTCCGCCCCGGATGGCGAAAAGTGTCATCTCCGCACATAAAAGCATAGAATATAAACATAGCGAGCGACGGTATTGACTTTTTATTCTTTAAATGATATCATATTACGGATAGCGCGAAGCGTATGCTGTGCGCGTATTACCGAAAGGTGTTTTGAAATGGACAAACTTTATATTTCCGGCGGCAGACCTCTCATCGGTACGATAGAAGTCGGCGGGATGAAGAACGCCGCCCTGCCTATAATATTCGCTACTATACTTATCGACGACGTCTGCGTGCTCGAGAACCTTCCCGACGTGAAGGATATCGCGATCGCGCTCGAGATGATAAGCCGTATGGGCGCGGAAGTACAGCGCCTCGAACGCGGCACCTACCGCATCGACACCCGCAACGTCCGCTGCGGCAGCGCGCCTCTGGAACTTTCCCGCACGATGCGCGGATCCTATTACGTCCTCGGCGCGGAGCTCGGCAGGTTCGGCAGATCGACCACCGGCTATCCCGGCGGCTGTAATTTCGGAAAAAGGCCCATCGACCAGCACGAAAAAGGATTCGAAGCCCTCGGCGCGAAGGTCGTCTGCGTCGCCGACGACGTTTTGAGCTGTTACGCCGAACGTCCGCTCACCGGAACATCGATCTACCTCGACGTCGCCTCCGTCGGCGCTACGGCGAACATCATGCTCGCCGCGACGAAAGCCGAAGGCATGACCGTCATCGACAACGCCGCGCGCGAACCGCACATAGTCGACCTTGCAAACTTCCTCAACTCCTGCGGCGCGAATATCTCCGGCGCAGGTACCGAAGTTATCAAGATACGCGGAGTGAAGGAACTTCACGGCGGGAATTACGCGATAATCCCGGATATGATCGAAGCCGGGACCTATATGATAGCCGCCGCCGCGACGAAAAGCTCGCTAACCATAACCAACGTCATCCCGCGACACCTTGAAGCCACCACCGCGAAGCTTATCGAGATGGGCGTCGACGTTAAGGAAGGCGACGATTCCGTCACCGTTTCCTATACCGGCGAGCTGAAAAAAGTCCGCGTCAAGACCGATTTTTATCCCGGTCTGCCGACCGATATGAACCCCCAGTTCTGCGTGCTGCTCTGCCTTGCCGACGGCGACAGCACCCTTACCGAGAGCGTTTACGACAACCGCTTTAAATATACCGACGAGCTTGCCCGTATGGGCGCGAGGATCTCCGTTTCCGGGCATACAGCCACGGTCAAAGGCGTCCCGGAGCTTCGCCCCGCGAACGTTCGCGCCGTCGACCTCCGCGCCGGAGCCGCGATGGTCATCGCCGGGCTTTCCGCAAAAGGCACCACGGTCATCGAG
>JAGAAM010000175.1 GCA_017615235.1 Clostridia bacterium | reverse complement strand
CGATTCACGACCGCGCAAGCGGTCAATTCACGCGCCCGAAGGGCGCAAACTGACGCAACGCATAAACCAAATAAAAAAAGAAGAAAAGCCGTAAAACGGCTTTTCCTCCTCAATTCTGAATTCTTAATCCCTCCGCGGGAATATCCCGTGTTCCGCGAGGATCGCGGTAATCTCGCCGGTCGGAAGGCCTATCACGTTGTCGATATCGCCTTCCGCGCTTTGGACGAAAGCGCCGCCTTTTTCCTGGATGCCGTAAGCCCCGGCTTTGTCGAAAGGCTCGCCGGTCGCGATATATCCGTCGATCTCGCTTTCCGAAAGCTTTCTGAAGGCGACGAATGTCGTGCAGATCCCGGAAGCCGCGCTCCCGTCCGGGAATTTCAGGTAATACCCGGTCATAACGCGGTGGGTCGTTCCGGAGAGGGATAAAAGCATCCTTTTCGCGTCGGAAGCGTCTTTCGGCTTGCCGAGTATCTCGTCGCCGACGCAGACGACGGTATCCGCGCCGATCACGGCGAAGCCTTTGTTTTCGGGGCGGGAAGCGACCTCGAGGCATTTCGCCTGCGCGTTCGCAAGCGCCGCTTCGCCCGCGGTCCCGCTTCCGGTCTCCTTCGCGCCGGAGGCGGCGACGGCAAAGACGAAACCCGCTTTTTTCAAAAGTTCGCTCCGCCTGGGCGACGCCGAAGCGAGTATGAACTGTATTTTATTCATTTTAATTTTTCCTCCGAGGCTTGAAATTTTCCGCGAAAGCGGTTATAATGTCAAAAAACCTTACCGCGTTATTATATTACCGTATCGCGGTTTAGTCAAGGAGTCGTTATGCGTTTGAACGGTATAAATACCGGCAGGGTAGTCGTGAAAGTCGGAACATCCACGCTTACGCACCAGTCCGGGTTCATAAATCTTCAGAAGATCGACAGGCTCGTCACCTGCCTTGCCGATCTGCACAACAGCGGGAAGGAGATAATACTCGTCTCCTCCGGCGCGGTAAGCTGCGGCCTTGCGAGGATCGGTTTCGACCGTGTGAGCCTTACGCCGGAACAAAAACAGGCCGCCGCCGCCGTCGGTCAGTGCCAGCTTATCGATATGTACTCCCGCCGGTTCTCGGATTACGGCATCACCGCCGCGCAGATGCTGCTCACCCGCAGCGTCGTCGACGAGCCGGAGCTCCGCCTTAACGCCGGTACGACGCTTGAACTGCTGCTGAAACAGCGCGTCGTGCCGATCATCAACGAAAACGACACCATCTCCACCGAGCAGATACGAATCGGAAGCAACGACACGCTCGCCGCCGCCGTCGCGGTGCTCGCGAACGCCGACCTTCTTATAAATATGTCCGACGTCGACGGGCTTTACGATTCCGATCCGCGTGAGAATCCCGGTGCGAAGCTTATCGAGAAGGTCACGTCCATCACTGCGAAGATACTTTCCTGCGCCGGCGGAGCCGGTTCCTCCCGCGGGACGGGCGGAATGATCGCCAAGCTCGAAAGCGCCCGGACCGTCTTTGAAGCCGGGATCCCGATGGTGATCGTCAACGGCGCCGATCCTTTGATCCTTTACGACGTGCTCGGCGGCGATTTCCGGGGCACGCTGTTCCTCCCGAAAAAAGGCAGAGGAGGCAAAAAATGACGGTAAAGGAGCTTTGCGAAAACGCGAAAAAAGCCTCGTTCGTCCTTGCCGGAGCGGATAGGGAAAAACGGCGCGAAGCCGTTATCGCGATGGCGGATTCACTTGTTAAAAGCCAAAACGGCATCCTTTCCGCCAACGCGCTCGATATAAAAACCGCGCGTGAGAACGGCGTGCGCGAGGCGATGATCGACCGCCTTTCGCTTGACGGAAAACGCATCAAAGATATTGCGGATTCTTTGAAAAAGGTCGCCGATCTGCCCGATCCGCTCGATATTTCCGAAACGTTCACCCGCCCGAACGGGCTTGTCATAACCAAAAAACGCGTGCCTTTCGGGGTCATCGCGATAATCTACGAGGCGCGTCCCAACGTCACGGCGGACGCCGCCGCGCTTTGCGTCAAGACCGGCAACGCCGTCGTTTTAAGGGGCGGGAAAGAGGCGATAAATTCCAACCTCGCGATCGCGGAAGCGCTTTCGCAGGCGCTTGTAAGCGTCGGTCTGCCGGGCGACTGCGTCTCCGTCGTGAGCGATACTTCGCGTGAGAGCGCGAACGGACTTATGCGGATGAACGGGCTTGTCGACCTCCTCATCCCGCGCGGAGGGAAGGCGCTTATCCGTTCGGTCGTCGAGAACGCGACCGTCCCCTGTATCGAGACCGGCGCCGGCAACTGCCACGTCTATTTCGACGCCGACGCCGACGCGAAGATGGCGATAGACATCATCGACAACGCAAAAAGATCGCGCCCGTCGGTCTGCAACGCCGCCGAATCGCTGCTCGTCTGCCGTTCCCGCGCGAAGGAACTTCTGCCTCTCGTGAAAGAACGCCTCGGCAACGTCGAGCTTCGCGGCGACGCGGAGACCCGCGCCATCCTCCCCGGCATAAAAGAGGCGACGGAGGATGATTATTATACGGAATATAACGATTATATACTCTCCGTCAAGGTCGTCGCCGACGTAAAGGAGGCGGTCGATCACATCAACGTCCACGGCACGAAGCACAGCGAGTGCATCGTCACGGAGAACGCGTCAAACGCCGAATATTTTCTTAACAACGTCGACGCCGCGGCGGTCTACGTCAACGCATCGACCCGCTTCACCGACGGCGGCGAGTTCGGCTTCGGCGCGGAGATCGGCATTTCCACCCAGAAGATGCACGCCCGCGGCCCCATGGCGCTTTATGAGATGACGACGTATAAATATATCGTCCGCGGTAACGGGCAGGTAAGGTAGGAAAAAAAGGCTTTCGCCAATGCCGACTGTTCTAAAGGACAGTCGGCAGCGATATTTGCCCT
>JAGAAM010000174.1 GCA_017615235.1 Clostridia bacterium | reverse complement strand
GCCGCAGCCGCGTCGCGAAGCTCGTTGATAAGCGTTCCCTTGTCCGGGATAATGCCTTCGGGTATCCTTTCAAGATACTGCACCGGAGTGATGAGTCCTAACTTCAACAGCCCGTCAAGGGTGTTGAGCGAGGTTATCTCGCTCCAGTAACTGCCGGCGCCGACGTCGACTCGGCACTCGAAAAGTTCATTTTTGTATTTCGAGAAATCGAACCTCTCATAGCCGCTCTTTTCGCCGTCGGATACGCCGACGAATCGTCTGTCGTCGTAATAAGCGAGCATGAAATCGAGCCATATCAGCCCCATGTCCTCCACGAAAGCGTAAAGGCTGCGCTTCACGTTTTCCAAAGGCACGGCGGAGGCGTTCTGCAGCGCGATTATCGCGCTCGTGTTGGTCGGCGTGACGTCGCCCAGGGCGGTGTCCGTCGCGCCCATGAACTCCTTCGTGTGCTCGATCGCCATATTCAGAACGTCAAGCATCCCCGACTGCATCTGTCCCGGCGATATGACCTTCGCCACGTTTTCAACCGGGCCGTTGACTGCTATCGCCTCGCCGACGCGGTTGGACCAACCGTCCAGCATCGTCGAATCGTAGACCACCTTTGAAAAAGCAGTGTCCATCATGTGCTTCATCACCATCGAAAATCCTTTGTTGATGAAGATCTGATTGTCGACGAGCCCGGTGCCTACCGCCTGGCCGTGCCAGCTGTTCTTTATTGGCGTCCAGTTGAAGAACGCTATCGGGTATCGGGTCAGCGAAGTGTCGGTCGTCTCCTTTATAACGGCGTTCTTCACCGATTTGCGGTAAAGCACCCTCCCGTTTTCGTCCTTCCACAGCTTTATAAGCGAGATACACTTTGTATCCGAAAGCTCTTTCGCCGCCATATCGCCGGAGAACACGTTCGTGTCGCTGTCCGGCTTGATCTTATCGCGTTCCTCCTGCGGGACGCCGTTCTTTAAAGCCTGGTTTTTAAGGCTTTCGACGGTCTCGCGCTGGGCGATGAGTATATAGGGCTGTTTCCGGACGTCTTTCGAGTTCGGGTCGCCGAAGAAGACGTTCGTGTTGTCGATCGGGACGGTGACGAAATCGCCGGTGAACGCCTGGCCGGTGCGGACGTCCGGGTCCCAGTAGGTATAACATATCCCGTCGCCGGAAACGGCGGCGTCGGTAAGCGTCGAGGCGAGAAGATCGTCTATCTTGTTTTTGTTCCACCGCATTTCCGCAATGCGGTTCAACTTATCAGAGGCTGTTTTCGCCTCCTCCTCGCTTATGCCGTTACCGCCGCCCGGCGACGTGACCGTATAGCGCATTTTTACGGCGTTTTGCATAACGCTGCTCGTGAAATAGCCTATAATGCGCTTGAAGATATTGAACACCGGCGTAGGTAATCCTCCGGAATTGACGTTATCCCATTGGTCGCCTCTGTAAAACCTTTCGTTGGTGTTCACTTTGTTGTAAAGATCTATCGAGTAATTGTACTCTTTGCCCTTTTCATAGAGCTGCCACTCGTCGGTAAAGGGCGAATTTCGGTTTTTCATAAAAACCCCTTTCTGTAAAGGGCGCTTCCGCCCTGAAGGTCGGGTCAGTAATCGAGGAATTCTGAATAATCGCCCTCGACGTTTCTGTAAGCTTCGGGAAAGCTTTTATAACCTCCGTTGAAGGCCGCCGCTTTCGCGGAAGGCTTTGGATACCGGGACATCAGCGCATAGCGCAAAGCTTCCGGAGCGTGAGTGATCTCGTGCGGGGTATCGGCTGCGTCCTCGCTTTTCTTTTCGTCGAACCGCAGAAGCGGCAGGCACCTTATAAGGTTTTTACAGCGTTCGTCGATCCTGAGCTTCGGCGGGACTCCCGCGCTTTTTCCGGCGCAAAGGTATTCCCGAACGACCCGCCAACCGGCGATCCTCTGATCGTCGGCTTTTATCATACGGCGCAGTCCGTTTTCGCTCATAACGTCAAATCCGCTTCTGCCGCTGTCCTGTCTGCGGTTCCAAAGGTCGGGCGAGCATACGGTATAGCGTATCCTTTCGCTTTCATCGGTGCAGTCGGCGATCTTCTTCGCCGCCTCCGAAAGCAGAAGCCCGCTTTCGTAAAGCTCTTTGTAAACGACTATGCTGCCGTCCGATTCGACGCAGCACCACAAACAGCAGGTCATATCAAGACCGTAATCCAGCGCACGGAACCTTATGGAACCCTCGGGAGGGAAGTAACCGGCGACAGTATGCCTTAAAGGGTCGAATTCGGGGAAGAAAGCCCCCTCAAAAGCGTCCCAGTCGCCGTAAAGCATCGCCTTCCTGCGGGTCTCCGGCAGGTTCATAAGCGCGTCTACGTATTCCGGATTATTTTCCATTATGTATTTGTTGTCGAATACGAGGCTCTTGATGAACAGGTAATCGTCCGGCGATTCGCCGCCGCGGAATTCGCGGTCGACGAACCTCCGTTTCACCCACCCGTGACCGACTCCTCCGGGGTTGCAGGTGAAATACATCCTCGGTGCGAAACGCCGCTTCATATAACCCGAAGCGCGGTTGCTCTCGGTCAGCGCGAGGAACTGGAATTCGGTGAAATGCGTGGCTTCTTCAAGCCCGATCACCTCGTAAGCCTGACCCTGGAACTGCAACACGTCGTTTTCGCTGTCGCAATATCCGAGCCTGATCCTTGAACCGTTCGGGAACCGGAATTCCTTTTCGCTTGCGGAATAGGAAGCGATCCCGTCCAGAAGCCGGAGCATCGGCAAAAGGTGGTTCTCGCGCAGTTCGACGAGCGTTCTTCTTAAAAGGAGTATCTGTATCCCTTCGTAATTCAGGGCGAGGAGTATGAGTTTTATCCTCATCGCCCAGCTTTTTCCGCCTCCGCGCGCCCCTCCGTAAGCCGTGTATTTCGCCGTCGATTCGAAAAACAGTTTTTGCTTTTCGTTCGGCTCGAGGACGATCTCTTTCATTTCGCCCAGTCAGCCGCCTTTCCTTTGAAAACGACCGGTTCGGTCTTTTCGGGTTCGGCGTCTTCCGGCTTGTCGCGATAGCCGTGGTTGTTCTTAAGATCGAACGAAAGCACGGAGGCGGGTATCTTTCCGTTGAAGGCGAGCTGTTTCTTGATCATCGCGATACGGTTCCTCGCCCGCGTAAGGTCTTCTCCGAATCTTTTGTCGTTCATAAGCCCCAGCAATCTGTCGCGCGTGGTTCCGAGGTATTCCGCCAATGATTCGATATCCGCTATCTCACCGCTGACCGCCAGGTGCGTGTTGAAATAGCTTTCGATCTTTTCGCGCAATTCTTCGGCTGTGAAAGGTATCTTCGACCTCTTCGTACGCGTTTTACCGCCGGACGGATTTTTTCTTTCTGCTATCGGTAATCACCCCTTTGCGTATCGGTCGGCAGGGAAGTAAAGCAAGCGCTGTGCGGGATGAAACGCCCTTTTTCAATGTTCGCCGGCCTTTTCCGCACGCCGTCCCGGCTTTTTACGTACTATTCACGCCCACCGGTGATGCGCTGCAAGTCCGTTCTCCCTGCCGGCATAACTATTCTAAACCGGGAAAACAAAAAATTCATCCCGAAAAAATCCCGCGATTTTCCCGTGAAATTCCCGTAAAATTCCAAGAAAAGTCGCAAAATTTTTGCAGGATGAACCTGTAAAAGATGGGTGACAGTCGATAAGGACAAACCGCCTGATAAGCGGCAAAATCCGGCGCTTGTTCGGCTTGTCGTCATCGTAATATCGGTATATTACTTCTTCCTCCGCACCGAAAATCACTCGGATTTTTCTCGCTTCCAGGTGCGAAGCAGTTTTGACAGTGAGGATTTTTGTCGGGACGAGGAAAACGCCGAAGTGAATATACCGATATTCACAAGGCGCTTGACAAAGTACCGGCAAATCAATCCGCCGGTCAAAACCGTTTTGTCCTTATCGACTGTCACCCATTATTGAATTGTCAGTAAAGAACGTCTGATATTATTTTGTTTGAGACCCTGAAACCCTTTGAATTCAGCCTAAGCACGCCGTTTTCGAACGTCCCGAATCCCTGCGAAGCGATCATTTGAGCGACGCCTCGCTTATTATCCGGTATCTCCGCGCCTTTGCAGGTGCGAAGTCCGAGCATTATCTTTTCTTCAAAAAGATCCTTTTTGCTCAACGGAAGGACTTTATCAAAGTCAGTCGGCGCGTAAAGCGAAAGCTTTGACCTTTCGATAAAACGCTTTACGTCGTTCGGGGCGGAAAACCGCTTCCCGCCGTAAAACGAATGCGCTCCGGCGCCGAAGCCGAAATATTCACGCATTGACCAGTAACCGCTGTTGTGCCGCGATTCAAACCCCGGCTTTGCGTAGGATGATATTTCGTAATGCTTAAAACCGTTCTTTTCCGCGATCCCGCAGAGGGTATCATATTCATTTTCCTCCGCGTCTTCGCCCGGAAACTCAAGGCGGTCTTTGAGCGCGTATAGTTTCGTGCCTTCTTCAAGCTGGAGCGAATAAGCGGAAATGTGCGTCGGCTCAAGTTCGATTATCCTTAACAACTCCTCGCCGAACCGCTCAGGCTCGCCGTAAGGCAGGGCGAACATCACGTCGGCGCTTATATCGGAAAATCCCGCCGCACGCGCGTTTTCAAAGCAATCGACTGTGTCCTTGAAGCGGTGTATCCTTCCGAGTTTTTTAAGTATCTCGTCGTTCGACGACTGCACTCCCACCGAAAGGCGGTTCGCGCCCGCGCCTCGCAGCGCAGCAAGACCTTTGCGGTCGACCGCGCCGGGATTGACCTCGACCGTGATCTCACAATCTTCTTCCGCAAACCTTTCGGCGGCGGTCGAAATAAGTTTACATAATGCGTCGATCCCGAGTTCCGTCGGCGTTCCTCCGCCGAAGTAAACGCTCGTCGCACGCCGTTCGTCTTCAAAAAACTCAAACTGCCTTAAAACCGCTTCCGCGTATTCTTCTTTTAAAGCGTCGCTTTGACCGGGCAGGGAATAGAACGCGCAGTAGGCGCATTTACGCACGCAGAATGGGATATGGAAATAGAGCGAAAGATCATTCGTCATCGTATTTCAAAACCGCCATGAACGCCTCCTGCGGCACTTCGACAGTGCCGAGCGTCCTCATGCGCTTCTTGCCTTCCTTCTGCTTTTCAAGCAGCTTTTTCTTTCGCGTGATATCTCCGCCGTAGCATTTTGCAAGCACGTCCTTGCGCATAGCCTTTACGGTCTCGCGCGCGATTATCTTTCCGCCGATAGCAGCCTGGACGGGTATCTCGAAAAGCTGGCGCGGTATGTTGTCCTTAAGTTTTTCGCATATCTTCCTCGCGCGTGCGTAGGCGCGGTCGGAAAATACGATGAACGACAGCGCGTCGACTATATCGCCGTTGAGGAGGATATCGAGCTTGGAAAGCTTCGAAGGACGGTAATCCTTGAATTCGTAATCAAGCGAGGCATAGCCCTTGCTTTTCGATTTGAGCGAATCGAAGAAGTCGTATACTAT
>JAGAAM010000173.1 GCA_017615235.1 Clostridia bacterium | reverse complement strand
TCATTACCTCGAAGGCGTCGGAGGTGTTCTTATCCCCGAGGCGTTTGATATATTTTGCGCGGTCTTCGCCGAGGAAGGAGAAATCCTCGCAGGAATAGACCGAGGCGATATCGTCGAATCTTATAAGCAGATCGCGCGAGACGGAACTGCATATCCCCAGCGCGAGCTGAAGCCAGATATATAAGATCTCGTTTTTCATAATACGTTCCTCCTTGCCTCCCAGAGAAACATCGCGGCGGCGGACGCGGCGTTGAGCGATTCGGCGCTGCCGGTCATCGGTATCCGGGCGGAAAGATCGCATTCCGCGAGGATTTCTTCGCTTATCCCGGCGCCCTCGTTGCCGATAACGAAACAGTCGTTTTTGAGTATTTCGAACTTTCCTAACGCGACGTTTTCGCCGTAGACCGAGGCGGCGATGACCCTTATGCCGGAAGCGCGGAGTTTTTTGACCGTACCGGCGGCGTCACCGGTAACGAATATACCGGTATGGAACATCGCGCCCATCGTGGCGCGCACGGTTTTTGGCGAATAGATATCCGCGCAGGAGGCGAGTATCACGTTCGCGCCCAGAGCGGCGGCGGTACGCACGACCGTGCCGACGTTGCCGGGGTCCTGAAGCCGGTCGAGTATAACGGAATTCGTGTCAGAAAAACAGCCTTCGGGCAGCCCGTCCTCGAGCGTTATCACGTTGTCAAGGAACGGAACGACGGTAAGCACCCCCTGCGGAGCGCGCTCCGACGACATTTTTGCGTAGACGCTTTCGGTCACACCGTAAACTTCCGCACCGGAACCTTCCGCAAGCGCGAAAACAGAGGGAGATGCGTCCTCCCTTATGAAAACGGCGCGAGGACGCTTTCCGGACCGGATAAATTCCTCCAGAAGATGAACGCCCTCGAAAAAGAATAGCCCCTGCCTGCTCCGTTCGGAACGATCGGAGAGCAGACAAACGTTTTTTATTGTAGGGTTGTTTCTTGACTCGATCCTCTTCATAACACAAAAAAATTCCGTACCATTATTTATATAATATAATAGTACGGAAGTTTTATATTGTCAACACTTTTTTGCTATAATTATCCGATCAATTTCGCCGTAATCCTTCAATACCGCCACGTTATAGCCTTTTGCGCTCAAAATGGCGTTCACGGCGGCGCACTGACCTATGCCGATCTCGTATATCAGTACCCCTTTTTCCGAAAGGATGTGGGGAACGTACTCCGTCACTGCGCGATAGTAGCGCAATCCGTCGTCGCCGCCGTCGAGCGCGGTCTCCGGCTCGTATCCCACCTGGGGCGCGAGCAGCGCGATGTCGTCGGTCGGGATATAGGGCGGGTTGCAGACGACCAGATCGAGCGGACGTTCGATCACCGCGCCGAGCGCGATATAATCGTCCTCGTCGAGCGCGTCGAACCGCCTTACGGAGACGTTGCGGCAGTCGGAAAGGTTGTGCTCGGTGTATTTCAGCGCCTTGCGGGAAAGTTCCAGCGCGTAGCCGCTGACGGAAGGTTTTTCCTTTGCGATCGCTTTCGCGATACATCCGCTCCCGCTGCATATATCGGCGAAAAGTCCGCCTTCTTTAAGCAACCCGATCGCGGCTTTGACGCCTATCTCGGTATCGCTCCGCGGGATGAAAACGCCGTCGCCGACGGAGATCTCATAGCCGTAAAAATTGCATTTCCCCAGGACGTACTGGACGGGTTTCCCGAGCGAAAGCTCCATTACCGCGCCGTTTATGAACGGGTCGATCCCGGCGGGGACTTCTTCGTCAAGGCGGGCAAGAAGCGTTCCTCTTTCTGTGCCCATAGCCTCGCAGAGCAGCATATCCGCGATGACAGCGGATTCGTCCGGAAGCGCTTCGGCGATGGCGGAGGAAAGCCTTGATCTGTATTCTTTTATTTTCATAAATTCCCTTGATCCTCCGGGGTTTCCGGCTCTTTTTCCTGATGAGTTTCACGTTCGGCAGCAAGCTCCGGATCAGCGTTTTCCGGCTGTCCGGAAGGTTCTTCGGGCGCTTCATCGGAAGGTGCTTCGGGCGAAGGCTCTTCTGCCTTCATCGCTTCAAGGCATTCCTCGTAGAACCCCGGGAATTCGTCCGGCAGAGCGCATTTGAGCGAAGTGATGCCGACTTCGATCATGCTGTCGTCGGGTTCGCGGGTAGTCAGCCTTTGCATCCACAGACCGGGGGCCGCGAGAATGCGGACGAGGCGGTTGTCGTGCTTTCCGGCGTAGCGTATGAATTCGTAGCCGATGCCGACGGTTATCGGGAGAAGAGCGAGCTTAAGAAGCGTGCGGAGCCAAACCGTTTTTACGTCGAACAGGAAGACGATGCCGATGAATATCGAAAGCAGGATCATCGAGAACATGAACGAGGTGCCGCAGCGCGGATGGAAACGCCTTTGCGCACGGACGTTCTCGACGTTGAGTTCCAGCCCCTTTTCGTAGCAGAAAATGCTTTTGTGTTCCGCGCCGTGATACATGTAAACGCGCTTCATATCGGGTATCAGCGAGGTGAGCCAGATATAAAGGATGAAGATAATGACCTTCGCAACGCCTTCGATAAGGCTTTTGAGCGCTCCGAACCAGAATTCGGTGTTGGTCTCGTAGGCTTCCCATCCGAGTATGACTTTGCCGAGCAGAGTCGGAAGGAAAACGAACAGTGCGACGGAGATCGCGACGCCGAGGATCATCGAGAACGCCGTTATCACCGGCAAAGCCCATTTTCCGAGGTGTTTATCGACCCATTTGTCGAACTTCGAGGCGTTTTCCTCCTCCACCTCGAGGCCGAGCATATCGGTCGCCTTCGTCATGGTGGAAAGCGATATCTTCATCGATTCGATGAAGTTCACGGTGCCGCGTATCATCGGCCATTTTAAGAATTTATATTTATCGGAAATGCTTTTGTTCCCGTCGCGTTTGACGCTTATTTTCTTGTTGTCCATACGGCGGACGGCGATAGCCGTGTAAGACGGGCTTCGCATCATCACGCCTTCGACGAGTGCCTGACCTCCGACGCTCGCGCATTTTTTGGCCTGGCTTTCGCTGTTTTTGCTCATCCGAAAACAATCCTCCTTTTCCGGTTGATTTTATTTCAATTTTGTATTATACTATATCCGGAAGAAAAATAAAAGCCTTTTCTTAAAAATTTACACACTGTTTTTATTTGGTACACATTTTTATATGGAAACGAAGCTTTTTACCAAAAACGACAACGGATTCATATGCGAACACTGCGGGAAAGAGGTGCCGCCGCTCGGCTACAGTTCCCGCAACCACTGTCCTTTTTGCCTTTATTCTAAACACGTCGACGTCAACCCCGGCGACCGGAGCGCCGACTGCGGCGGTCTTATGCGCCCTTACGAGGTGAACGTCGATTCGAAAAAGGGCTTCGTCATCACTCACAAATGCGAAAAATGCGGCGCGTTGAGGCGCAACAAAATGCAGTCGGACGACGACGCCGATCTGTTGATAAAACTTACGAACCCCTACAACCGCTGAGGAAAAGCAATGGACGACAACAAAAAAGAAGTTTCCGGAGAAAAAAAGAAAAACGCCCGGAAAGAGATCAAATACTTTTTAAAGCTCGCGGCGGTCGTCGTTCTGGCTTCCGGCGGAGCGCTGCTTTCGAGGCAGTCCGGCGGTATCGTCGCGATGCTGCCCTT
>JAGAAM010000172.1 GCA_017615235.1 Clostridia bacterium | reverse complement strand
GTAAAACTTTGCGGCCAAACCGGCGCCGAGATGGAAGCCTTGACAGGCGTTAGCGTCGCGCTCCTCACTATATACGATATGTGCAAAGCGATTGACAAAACGATGGAAATCTCAGAAATTCATCTTGAAGAAAAGTCCGGCGGAAAGTCGGGATCTTTTAAAAGAAAGGAGTTTGTAAAATGAAAAATCGCGCCGCCCGCGTTTTGGGCTTGAATGCAGTTTGCGACAGTCGCGCCTCTTGCGGGCTTGCGTTCAGTTTCGCCAGCGCTCTTAGTCTTTTAATAATTTTTGCGCCGCTTTTTGTTTCTTGCTCAAAGGCCGCCAAAAAAACGGAGCTTACGATTCTTGCCGCCGCCTCTTTGACCGACGTTTGCGCCGACCTTAAGGCGGAGTGGCAAAAGCAAAATCCTGGAACGGAACTTTTGTTTTCTTTTGGCGGCTCGGGCGCCTTGCAAGCGCAAATCGAGGCGGGCGCTCCTTGCGACGTTTTTATTTCGGCAGCCAAAAAACAAATGGACGCGCTTGTTCAACAAAATCTTATGGAAAACGGCTCCGTCGCAAACCTTTTGCAAAACGAGGTCGTTCTCATTCTTCCAAAAAACAGCGCTCAAAAAATTTCTTCGTTCGAAGAGCTCGCCTCGCCCGCCGTCCAATTGGTCGCGGTCGGCGAACCGCAAAGCGTTCCGAGCAGCAAAAGCACCGGACCGCAGCCGAACCTTTCCATCGCCCTGCGCACGGCAGGGAATCCGGAGATGACCCTTGCAAGCACCATATAAACGAAAAGCGAAGGTATCAGCGTTCCGGCGCAGAAGGTCAGGGCGTATTTCACCGGGCGCGATACCTCTTCCGGAAAAGCGAGCAGATATGCGAACGCCGCCAGGGCGAATAAATCGCAAAACCCGTAGAACAGCCTTTTTGCTTTCATAAAATCACTCCGGAACGAGTATATTGAACCGGTGACGTGTTTTATGAACAGATTTGCAAAGGCTTTTCGCAAATGGTTTCCGGAGAACGTTAAAACTCCGTTTTTCGTCGAGATACGCGGAGACAGGACCCTGCTTTGCGACGGATTTGACAAAATAACGCTTTACCGTAACGACGCGATCACCCTTTGCTCCGGCGAAGAGTGTATCGCGATAAAGGGGAACGGACTGCACCTGCGGCATCTTAGCCTCGGAAGGATCGCCGTTGACGGGAGGATCGATGCGATTGAATTTTCAAAGACCGGTTGATCTCATCTTCGGCGAATGCGTTTTCCGCGCCGGATCGCCCGATTTCCCGCTTCTGGCGGAGCTTTTCAAAAACGAAAAGATCGTCTTCGACGCGCGCCCTTCAAAGGGCGGGGAAGAAGTCTTTATGCGGCTTAGGCTCGTCGATTCGGAAAGAGCCGCGGCTTTGGCGGAAAAAAACGGTATCGTTTTCACCCTCGTCAAGGCTCGCGGTCTGCCGGTGCTGTTTTCAGGATATCTTAAAAGATACGGTCTCATCGCCGGGGTCCTCGCCGGGTTGGCCGTTATGGTCGTATCACAGCTTTTCGTCTGGAGTATCTCGATCGCCGGAAACGACAAAGTGCCGAAAAGCGAGATACTGTCCGCTCTCGGACAGTGCGGCGTTAAAGTCGGCGCGTTCATCCCGCCGATCGACAGTTACGAAAAGGCTAACGAGTTTTTGATGATCTGCCGCGATATCTCCTCCTGCACGGTAAGCATCGACGGCAACCGGATGACCGTGACGGTGCTCGAACGCGCTCCCGTTCCGGAGATCGCGGACACGAAAGGTTATTACAACGTCGTCGCCTCGCGCGACGGAGTTATCGTCGATATCGACGCCGCCGACGGCACCCCGGAGGTAAAGGAGGGCGATACCGTCGTCGAAGGTCAGCTTCTTATAAACTCCTTCATCGCCGGGAACAACGGCACTTTCCGTCCGACTCACGCGCGCGGACGTGTCCTTGCCGAAGTGCGCGAGAAATATGAGATAACCGTTCCGCTGGAAAGGTCCTTCAAACGCTTTACCGGCAACAGCTCGTCAAAGCGCAGGATGATCCTGCTCGGGACGGAGTTCGACCTCTGTTTCAACGATTCTTCGCCCTACGAATACTTCGATACCGTAGTTTCCGAAAAGGATATAAAACTTTTCGGGACCGTAGAACTCCCGGCGGAAAGCGTGACCGTGACTTATTACGAATACGTCCCCGAAAAGGAACTTATAAGCTTCGCGGCGGCGGAGTCCATCGCGCGCGAGGAACTTGCGAACGCCCTTGCGGAAGCCGGAGGCGAGATCTCCGGCTGCGAAGTCGAAACGGTTTTCGACGAAGAAAAAGGCGCCTGCGTTCTGACCGCAGACGCCGCGTTGATCGTTGAGATCGGCGTTGAAAGGGAATATACCTTGAACGGTTACAGGATCTCCGAAAGATTGCCGAGCGCGCGTGAATAGATGCGCATCCCCGCGAAAAATTCTTTTTCGGAAATATACTCGTCGCGCTGATGCGCACCGCCGCGCTCGTCGCCGAGTATAGTCCTTTCGGAAAGTATCCCGGAGCCGAAAGCCACGGTGTTGGGGAGCCAGCGCGCGTAGGTGCCGCCGCCCATCGTGTATGGAACGCATTTTTCTCCGAGCACGCTTTCGCACGCCTCGGTGAGCGCGATTATCTTTTTGTCGTCGGCGGAAACGTAATATCCGTTCGACTGGCTTGCGACTTTTACTCCGCCGCCGAAAGCTGCGACCGCCGCTTCCATCTTTCCGACAAGGACTTTATAGTCGTCGTCGGGGAGATAACGGATGTTGAAACTCTGTACCAGCCTGCCTTCGGCGTTTTTAAGTACTCCGCCTATGCAGGTCAGATAACCGAACGCCTCGTTCGCGCAGGCTATGCCGAGGTTCCTGCCGAGGTATTCGCCCGTCGCGTCGCGAAGGAAGGATACACGGTCAAGATCGTCGTTGCTTATCAGCCCGTTGGCGATAAGATAGCTTAAAAGCTTCGAGATGGCGTTTACGCCCGATTCCGGCTGCGCGGCGTGCGCCGCTTTGCCGACGGCGGTTATCTTCACGGCGTCGCCTACGTTACCGATTTCGATCCCTTCGGCTTCTTTAAGCGGTTTACCGCGTTTCACGACCGCGAAAGCCTTTCCAGGTACCGCGTTGGAAACGGTCCCGCCGCCGATATCCGTGATCCCTTCGGGGATCGCGCCGAAGTCGATATTCACGCCGAGTATGCCTTTTTCACCGATACATACCGGGAATTCGGAATCCGGGGTGAAGGAGAAGACCGGCGGTTTGCGGACGGTGACGAAATACTCAAGGTCGGTGCTGCCTACTTCCTCGTCGCTGCCGAGTATCAGCCTTACGGTGAATGGGAGTTCGATCCCGCATTCTTTAAGGAAACGCAGTGTGTAAAGCGACTGGATGAAAGGACCTTTGTCGTCGTGAGCGCCCCTGCCCATAAGCAGTCCGTCGATCCGGCGCAAAACGAAAGGATCGCCGCTCCAGCCGTCGCCTGCCGGGACTACGTCGAGGTGGCAGACGATGCCGACTTCCTGCGCTTTGTCGCCGTAAAGCACGCTCAAACAGTGATATTCGTGGTTTTCGGTGCGGAATCCGTACCGTTCGGCAAGTTCTATCGCTTTATCGATTGCCGAAGCGCATTTCCTGCCGTAGGGATAAACGCCTTCGGGAGCTGCGGCTACGGAATCGACAGCCACTATCTCCGCAAGGTCTTTAATCGCCTGTTCTTTGATATCTTTGCGGGAAAAGAATTCGTCCGCTTTTGCATATATCGCGTTCATCGGGTTCACTCACCTTTGTTAAGTATTTCAAGCCGTAATTTGCCGAGGACGTTGTCGAACCGGCGCTCCGCGTCGTCTATCGACCTCTGAATATCTTCGCGCTGTTTGTGGAACTCGTTCGCGGCGCGGTTGACTTCGTCGACCCTCTTGCGGGTAGTCTCCACAAGCTCCGCCGCTTCGGCTCTCGCCGCGTCGACTATGCCTTTCGATTCCTTTTCGGCGTCGGCTTTC
>JAGAAM010000171.1 GCA_017615235.1 Clostridia bacterium | reverse complement strand
GTGGGGGAAGGTGGATTCGAACCACCGAAGTCAGTGACAACAGATTTACAGTCTGCCCCCTTTGGCCGCTCGGGAATTCCCCCATTTTGATATTTGATTGACTGCTGATTTTAAATGGCTGGAGCTGGTGAAGGGAGTCGAACCCCCAACCTACTGATTACAAATCAGTTGCTCTGCCATTGAGCTACACCAGCGTTTCGCTCGTTTCAGCAAGCGATAGTATAACACAACGAAAAATGAAAGTCAACAAAAATTTTAAAAATTTTCGAGGTTTTCATTTGTTTGTACAAATGCACAAGCGAGCAATTATTATGTAAATTGAATATTGTCGATTTTGGCGCTTGCAAACAAAAGCGATTTAAATTAGAATATAATCGAAATTTGTTTTTCTTTGATCTTTACGGGTCTGGGGTGAGTTCTTTTGGAATTGCTTGAACAGCGAATCATAAAAGACGGCAAGATCGGTGCCGGAAACGTCCTTAAAGTGGACTGTTTCCTGAACCACCAGATCGACGTACCCTTTTTATCCGAGCTTGGGCGCGAGTTCCACAGGCTCTATGCCGACTGCGGCGTAAACAAGATACTGACTATCGAATCTTCCGGTATCGGTATCGCTTGTTTGACGGCGCAGTTTTTTGATTGCCCCGTGGTTTTTGCCAAAAAGACCAAGACGAACAACATTTATTCCGACGTTTACACGAGCAAAGTCGATTCCTACACCCACGGCGTGACCTACGACATAGTCGTTTCCAAGGAATTCCTGAAACCCGGCGACAGGGTATTGATCATCGACGATTTTCTCGCCAAAGGCAGCGCGCTTCTCGGGCTTATCAAGCTCATCGAGGATGCCGGGGCGGAGATCGCCGGCGCCGGAATCGTCATCGAGAAAGCCTATCAGGACGGCGGAAGGATCGTCCGCGGTATGGGCATCCGCGTCGAATCGCTCGCCCGGATCGAATCGATGAGCGTCGAAGAAGGCGTCAAATTCTGCAAAGACTGACGCAAAGCTTCATTTATTATAAAAGTATAAAATGCGGGGTACCGCTTTTATAAAAAAATTAACGGAGGACATTAAAAATGTCAAAGAAAATCCTTGCGATCCTTTTAGTCGCTCTGATGGCTCTCAGCGCGGTTGCTCTCGCTTCCTGTAACGGGACCACTACGACCGAAACCAAGATCAAAGCCGGTTTCATCTATCTTCACGATGAAAACTCCACCTATGACAAGAACTTCATGAACGGCGCTAAAGAAGCCTGCGAAGCTCTCGGCATCGAATACCTCGAAAGGGCTAACATCCCCGAAGGCAACGAGTGCTACGAGACCGCTCTCGACCTTATCGACCAGGGCTGCACCGTGATCTTCGCCGACAGCTTCGGCCATGAAGACTACATGATCAAAGCCGCTAAAGAACATCCCGAAGTTCAGTTCTGCCACGCTACCGGCACCAAGGCTCACACCGAGAACCTTGCAAACTACCACAATGCTTTCGCAGCTATCTACGAAGGCCGTTTCCTCGCCGGCGTCGCTGCAGGCATGAAGCTCCAGGAAATGATCAACGCGGGTCAGTTCACCGCTGAAGAAGCCAAGATCGGCTACGTCGGCGCTTTCACCTACGCTGAAGTTATCTCCGGTTACACCTCCTTCTTCCTCGGCGTCCGCTCCATCGTTCCGACCGTCACCATGGAAGTTCAGTTCACCGGTTCCTGGTACGACGAAGCAGCTGAAAAAGAAGCCGCGCAGATCCTTATCAGCCACGACTGCAAACTCATCTCCCAGCACGCAGACTCCATGGGCGCTCCTTCCGCCTGCGAGACCGCCGGTATCCCGAACGTCTCCTACAACGGCTCCACCGTCGCACAGTGCCCGAACACCTTCATCGTATCCTCCAGGATCGACTGGGCTCCTTACTACAAATACGTATTCGGCCAGATGAAAGAGGGCAAAGCTATCGATACCGACTGGACCGGCACTCTTGCTACCGGCTCCGTCGTACTCACCGACATCAACGAGAAAGCAGCCGCTGCCGGCACCGCTGAAAAGATCGCCGAAGTCAGGGCCGCTCTCGAAGCCGGCACCCTCAACGTCTTCGCAGCCGACACCTTCACCAAAGACGGCGCGAAACTTGACAGCTACATGGCTGACGTTGACACCGATCCCGAATATACTCCCGACAAAGAAGTCATCGAAGACGGCGCGTTCAGGGAATCCAAATACCGCTCCGCTCCTTACTTCGATATCCAGATCGACGGCATCACTCTTCTTAACGTCGCGTTTTAATTGACAGACCCTTGGGCGGAGCGCATCTGCGCTCCGCCCGACGGATTTTATATTTTTTTTATTCCCGGAAATCGTCCGGAACGGCTTTATGCCGTTTTTTGCGTTCCGTACCGTTTCCGGAAACCCGACGAAAGGATCTGCTTTATGAACGAAAATCCCGAAATGAAGCTTAATAACGATACCGCCGGAACCGCGCCTGAAAATGCAGTCCCGGCTGTTGAACTTAAAAACATAACGAAGGCGTTCGGCACCAAAGTCATTGCCAACAACCGCGTCTGCTTAAAGATCTATCGCGGCGAGATACTCGCGGTACTGGGCGAGAACGGCAGCGGCAAGACGACTTTGATGAACATTATTTCCGGCATCTATTTCCCCGACGAAGGCGAGATATTCATCGACGGCAGGGAAGTCAAGATCTCGTCTCCGCGCGATTCCTTCGGGTTCGGCATCGGCATGATCCACCAGCATTTCAAACTGGTCGACGTCCTCACCGCCGCCGAGAATATCGTGCTCGGCAACGAGGGAAAGCATTTCAACCTCAAAAAAGCCGCTAAAGACGTTAAAGCGCTTGCCGATCAGTACGGCTTCGAGCTCAACCCGATGAAGAAGATCTACGAGATGTCGGTCTCCGAAAAGCAGACCGTCGAGATCCTCAAGGTCCTTTATCGCGGTGCGGATATACTTATCCTCGACGAGCCGACAGCCGTACTTACTCCGCAGGAGACGGAAAAACTATTCGCCGTGCTCCGCAATATGCGTGACAGCGGCAAGGCAATAGTAATTATCACCCACAAGCTCCACGAGGTGCTTGCCATTTCCGATAAAGTCGCGGT
>JAGAAM010000170.1 GCA_017615235.1 Clostridia bacterium | reverse complement strand
GCGGGTCAGAACAGCTTTTTTAAATGAAAATATTTGTTTCCGTCTTTTTCAATGATCTCGCCGAGCGAATAAAAGCCGCGCGCGTCGTTGCAGACCCGGAACAGATCGCCGTCTTCGCCCTGTATTTTGCGAAGCTTCTTTAAAAGTATCTTCTCGCCGTTGGCGTAAAGCCGGTCGAAAAACGGCTGCAGCTTCGCTTCCGGCAGGTGTAAAAACATCTTTTCAACTGGGATCGCGCGGTCGAGTATCCCGTCCTTCGTCATGCCGTTAAGGCTGTCGAATTCTATCGAGTCTTCAAGCGTGAAGCCGCCTACTTCGGTGCGGCGCAGACTGCACATCGCGGCACCGCAGCCGAGCCTGTCGCCTATATCGCTGCACAAGGTGCGTATGTAAGTCCCGCGGGAACAGCGGACGTCGAGGAAAAACTCCCCGCCTTCCTCAAAAACGTCACAGGAATAAATATTGACTTCGCGCGCTTTCCGCTCGACGGTGATCCCTTCGCGCGCAAGCTCCAGAAGTTTCACTCCGCCGACTTTCAGCGCCGAATACATCGGCGGCGTCTGCATTATAACGCCGGTAAACTCCTTCGCCGCTTCGCGAAGCTCTTCGATCCCGGGAAGTTCGCCCTCGTATCGGGCGATCACGTTTCCGGTCGTGTCCTGGGTGTCTGTCGATAATCCCAGCTTTATCCCGGCGATATAGCGTTTGTCGTGATCCACAAGGTATTCGCTCGCCTTTACGGCGGTCCCGAGCATGATCGGAAGTATCCCGCTCGCCATCGGGTCGAGCGTTCCGCAATGTCCGATCTGACGTTCACCCAACAGGTATCTCAGTTTGGAGATGACCATGTGCGAGGTGATGCCCTTCGGTTTGTCGATAACAAGTATCGCCGGTTTCATATCAAAGCTCCGAAAAAATCTTTTTTACTAACGCCTCGGCTTCTTCAACTCCGCTTTCGAGCGAAAGTCCCGCCGCGTGGAAATGTCCGCCGCCGCCGTATCTCTGAGCCAATTCCGCGACGTCGATATCGGCGTTGGAACGGAACGAGACCTTCGCCCCGCCGTTCTTCGGACGGATCACCGCGGAAGCAAGGACTCCCTCGATCTCACGCGGGACGGAATAGATACAGTCGAAATCGGCGTCGGAAACGCCGCATTCGTCGGCTTCCTCTTTCGTGATGACGACTATTGCGTATTTACCGCCGCAAAGCAGCTGCAGTTTGTTGTAAGCGCAGCGTATCAGCGCGACCTGACTTGCCGTGAGCGATTCGAAAAGCCTGCGGTTTATCATCGCGAAATCGATGCCGGTCTCCAGAGCTCTTGCCGCGTAACGCATCGTTTCGGCTGTGGTGAGGTCGTATTTGAACCCGCCGCTGTCGGAACAGATCGCGGTGTATAAATACAGCGCAAGCTGTCTGTCAAGCGCGACTCCCAGCTCGTCGGCAAGCATAAAGACTATCTCGCCGGCGGCGATCCTGTCGCTTAACAGGCAAAGCCGTTCGCATTCGATCGTGTTGACCTTGTGATGGTCGATCGAAAGCGCGAAAAGCGGTATCTCCGCGTTCCCGAGCATCTTCGGACCGGCGATATCCACGCTTACCGGGATAAGACACGGCAGGGGAGAAGGCACGAAAACGCCTTCGACCGGCAGAAAATCCAGCTTTTTGGGGATGCCGTCTACGGAATAGGCGAAAGCCTTCTTGCCGAGCGAGCGCATGATCGTTACGAGAGCGCAGGCGCTCCCGATCGTATCGGCGTCCGGCACGGCGTGGCAGTATACCAGAAAGCCGTCGTTGTTCCGTATGAATCCGGCGGTCTCTTTAATGCTTATCGGCTTCATTTTGACTGATTTCCTTAATGATACGGTTGATCCGCATCGCGTCTTCGATATTCGTGCTCTTCACGAATACAAGCTTCGGCGTGACGCGCAGATTGAGCCTTGAAGCAAGCTCGCTCCTGATGAATCCGTTTGCGGAAGCGAGACCCTTTTCAACGTCCCCGCTTTCGCCGAGCACGCTGTAGAACACCTTCGCCGTCGATAAGTCCGGGGCGACGTTCGCGCCCGAAATGCTTATGAAAGCGTGCGAAACACGGGGGTCTTTCACTTCGCGCAGTATCACCGCAAGCTCCTCGCTGACGGCGTGATTGAGTTTATCCTGCCTTCTGCCGCCCATCAGCGTTCAACTTCTTCCATGATATAACATTCAAGGATATCGCCGACCTTGATATCGTTGAATTTTTCAAGCCCGATACCGCATTCGAACGACTGAAGCACTTCCTTCGCGTCGTCCTTGAAGCGTTTGAGCGAGGCGATCTTGTCCTCGTAAATGACGACGCTGTCGCGCACCACGCGTACGAGCGCGTTCCTGGTGACCTTGCCGTCGAGGACGTAGGAACCGGCGATGGTGCCGACTGAAGGCACTCTGATCGCGTTGCGGACTTCCGCTCTGCCGAGCACGGTCTCCTTGTACTGCGGAGCCAGCATGCCTTTCAGAGCCGCCTCGATCTCCTCGATACAGTCGTAGATGACGCGGTAGGTGCGGATCTCGACCTTTTCGCGCTCGGCTATGTCGACGGCGTTCTTGTCGGGACGGACGTTGAAGCCTATGATGATCGCGTTGGAAGCCGAAGCGAGCATAACGTCGCTTTCGGTGATGCCGCCGGCGACCGCGTGGAGCACCTGGACCTTCACTTCGTCGTTGGAAAGCTTTTCAAGGCTGGATTTGACCGCTTCCGCGGAGCCCTGAACGTCGGCTTTTATGATGATGTTGAGGTTCTTCACGCCGCTTTCGATCTGGGAGAAGAGGTCGTCGAGCGAGACTTTCGTGCCGGTCTGCGCGTCTTCCTTCTTTTTGCTCCTGCGCTGTTCGGCAAGCTCTCTCGCAAGCCTTTCGTCAGCTACGGCGTTGAACATATCGCCCGCTTCGGGAACTTAGGAAAGCCCCATTACCTCTACCGGGATCGAAGGCCCCGCGGCGTTGAGCTTTTTGCCCTTGTCGTCGGTCATTACTCTTATCCTGCCGACGGAAGTACCGGCGATGATGGTATCGCCGCTGTGCAGAGTGCCGTTCTGGACGAGCAGGGTAGCCACCGCGCCCTTGCCTTTGTCAAGGCGCGCCTCGATAACGACACCCTTCGCGGCGCGGTTCGGGTTGGCTTTGAGCTCGAGCATATCGGCGGAGAGGATTATCATGTCGAGAAGCTCTTTTATACCGTCGCCCCTTATCGCGGAGACCGGGACGCAAATGGTATCGCCGCCCCATTCCTCGGGCACGAGATCGTATTTGGTAAGCTCGGTCTTGACTCTTTCGGGGTCAGCGCCGGGACGGTCGATCTTGTTGATCGCGACGATTATCGTTACTCCCGCCGCTTTCGCGTGGTTGATAGCCTCTATCGTCTGCGGCATTATGCCGTCGTCTGCGGCGACTACGAGCACCGCGATATCGGTGATGTTCGCGCCGCGCGCACGCATTGCGGTAAAGGCGGCGTGACCGGGAGTGTCAAGAAAAGTGACGTCCCTGTCGCCGACCGTAACGCGGTATGCACCGATGTGCTGGGTGATGCCGCCGGCTTCACCTGCGGTGACGTTGGTATGTCTGATCGCGTCGAGCAGGGAAGTCTTGCCGTGGTCGACGTGACCCATAACGACTATGACGGGAGCGCGCGGAACGAGTTTCTCCTCGGTATCCACGCTTTCGTCGAACAGCCTTTCTTCAAGCGTTACGACTACTTCTTTTTCGACCTTGATGCCGAATTCGTCAGCCACGAGATAGGCGGTGTCGTAATCGATCGATTCGTTCACGCTGACCATGGTACCCATCATCATAAGCTTTTTGATGACTTCGGCGGCGGCGGTCTTCATGCGCGACGCGAGCTCGGTCACGGTGATGGAGTCCGGCACTGTGATCTTAAGCTGAACCGGCTTCGGCTTCTGCTGCTGTTTCTGCTGACCGAAACGCTGGTTCTTGTCCGGCAGTTTCTTGCCCTTCTGCTGTTCGCCGAACTTGTTCTTCTTTTTGATCTTCTGAACGCCGGTCTGGGATTCCGGAACGACGGAATCGTATTTAAGTATCTTTTCGTCGTATCTCGAAAGGTCGACGTTTGAAGTGCCGCGGGTGTCGACTACGCGCACTTCATCGCGGGAGCGCTTCTTCTGAGGCTGCTGAACGGTCTTGCCTGCGGCCTCTTTCTTCTTTCTCTTCTCGGCTTCGGCGGCCTCTTTTTCCGCCTGGAGCTTTTTGCGCTCTTCTTCTTTCCTG
>JAGAAM010000169.1 GCA_017615235.1 Clostridia bacterium | reverse complement strand
CGGTGATCGGGATCGCTATACCTGCGGTCTCGCCGGTGGTGCAGTAGGTATAATAGTCATCCTGATATTCTTCCAGTTTCGGAACGGGAACGATACCGAAGAGTTTCTCGGACCTCTGGCGAAGTTTGGTAGTTGCGGAGAAGTAGGACGGCCTGAACAGAGCGTGACCGTTGCCGAAATATGCAAGCGAGTTGTCCCACATTGCGGCGCCGGTTCCGAATTCCGTGTTATTGGAATAAATGATCCAGTCAGAGCCGTTTACGTAGGAGTCAAGGACCTTCTGAGTGTTCTTGACGGCGCGTTCGTTAGAGTTATCAAAGTTGATGACGGGAAGATCGTCGTCGTCTTTAATGACGATCGGTTCGTTGCTGCAGCCGACAAAGATGCTGTAAACGTCGTTTGCATGGCCGAGCATACCGTAGGTCCTCTGGTTCAAATCGGTGCTGTTGGTGTTTGCGACGGCTTTGCCCATTTCAACAAGCTTGTCATAAGTCCACTGATTGGATTTGACAAGGTCATAGGGGTTCTCGAGAGCAGTGTTGTTGGCGATTATCTCTTTGCTGAACAGGATCGAGCAGCAGTTGACTTTGTTAAGAATGGTAATGTCGCCTGCGGTGAAGTAAACGCAGCCCTTGATCGAGAAAGCTTCGGTAACGTTTTTATCGTACCAGGGAGCGTTGATATCCAGGCCGTTGATCTCGGTGAGGTCGAGCAGTTTGTTGTCAGACGCAAGAGTAGCAAGATTGCGCATGGTCGGCATAATAGCGTCGTATTCTGCTAAACCGGAGTCGATATCGTTGGTGACTTCGTTGTAGATGTCGTCACTTCTGATAAGGTTAAGTTCGACGTTATAATCCTGTTTTACGCGCTCGTTGCGTTTGTTGACGGCGTTGCGAAGCCTGTCGCCGTAGATCGAGTCTTCTGCGACAAAGAAGTCGTCGGAACGGTAGGTGCCGTATTTGTCACCGCGAACGACGATCGTGAACGTTGCGCCCTGCATGTCTTTTTTGACCTTCGGAACGTAATTGCCGTTTTCGTCTTTCCACGCTGCGTCTTTGTCGACGACCGCTTCGGACTCATCGGCTTTGGATCCCGCTTCCTTGGAAGTGTCATCGCCAACGTTGTTACAAGCGGCGAGGACTGTCAGCGTTAGCGCGACAAGAAGTAAAAGTGCGATGATTTTTTTCATGTTAACCTCCAAAATTATTTTCTGTAAACATCGCTCTGTTTATTGCGTTTATGTATGCTTTGATACTCGATTTGATAATATCCGTCGAAACGCCTTTTCCGACGAATTCTCTATCGCCGTCGGCGATCCTTACGCGCACTTCGCCGAGCGCGTCTGTGCCTCCGGTGACGGCTTTGATACCGTAATTGATAAGCTTGAAATCCTTTCCGACGATACGGTTAAGGGCGTTGAAGCAGGCGTCGATGGGACCTTCGCCGGCGGCGGCTTCGGAAAACGTTTCGCCGTTGCGCGTGACTGTTATCATCGACATCGCCTTTATCCTGTCGCCGCTCTGGGTCTGGTAAGAATACAGCTCGTACCCGTCGGTGATGTGAGAATCGATTATGGATTCTTCGACGAGCGCCCTGATATCGTCGTCGCTGACCGAGGATTTACGGCATGCGAGGTCTTTAAAGGCTTTGTACGCAGATTCCACGATCGCTTTCGGCTGGTGGATATCCATCTCGGCAAGCTTTTCTTCAAAGGCGTGATGGCCTGAATGTTTGCCGAGTATTATCGAGCTGTTCGTGATCCCGACGGATTGAGGGGTCATTATCTCGTAAGTGCTGCGCTCGTTGAGTATCCCGTGCTGATGGATGCCGGATTCGTGCGCGAAGGCGTTAGCGCCGACTACGGCTTTGTTGGGCGGAACGTAAACGCCGGTAACGGCGGAAACCGTCTTGCTTACCTTTGAAAGCAAAGTCGTTTTTACGTTCGTGGTACAGCCGAAAATATCCTTGCGCGTGTTAAGGACCATAACGAGCTCTTCAAGCGACGCGTTCCCTGCCCTTTCTCCGATACCGTTTACCGTGCAATCGAAGCGTGAAGCGCCGTTTTCTATCGCTGCAAGCGTGTTCGCAACGGCAAGCCCGAGATCGTTGTGGCAATGGACCGAAACGGGTATTCCGGTGCCCAACGCTTCGGTCACGCGCTTTACGAGCGCGCCGAATTCTTCCGGTGCGGCATAACCGACTGTATCGGGAATGTTCACAGAAGCCGCGCCGCAGCTTACCGCGGTACGGAAAACCTCGATGAGGAAATCGGGATCGCTCCGGCTCGCGTCCTCGGCGGAAAACTGGATGTCGCCGTAAACGCTTTTCGCGTAGGTCAAAGTATCGCGTACTGTCTCAAGCAGTTCCTCGCGCGTTTTTCCGAGCTTGTATTTAAGATGTATGTCGCTGGTCGCTATAAAAACGTGCAGAAGGCCTTTTTTCGCCTTTTCGATAGCTTTTACGGCGAGGTCGATATCGTTCTTATCCGCTCTCGCAAGCGCGGCTACCGTCGATTCCGTGACGTTTTCGGCTATCTTTTCGACAGCGCGCATATCGGTACCCGAAGACGCGGGAAATCCGGCTTCGATATAATCCACTCCGAGTCTTTCAAGGTT
>JAGAAM010000168.1 GCA_017615235.1 Clostridia bacterium | reverse complement strand
GGCCAGCAGAAATACATGAAGGCCATTTTGAAAAACACCGTGACCATCGGCGTCGGTCCCGCCGGCACCGGAAAGACCTTCCTCGCCGTCGCGATGGCGGTCACGGCTTTGAAGAAAAAGCAGGTCGCGAAGATAGTCCTCACGCGTCCCGCCGTCGAAGCCGGCGAAAAGCTCGGCTTCCTGCCCGGCGACCTGCAAAGCAAGATCGATCCCTATCTCCGTCCGCTTTACGACGCATTGGGCGAAATGTTAGGCGCCGAAAGCTTTAAAAACTGCGTCGAGAAGGGTATGATCGAGATCGTACCGCTCGCATATATGCGCGGGCGCACGCTCGACGACGCCTATATAATCCTCGACGAGGCGCAGAACACCACTCCGGAACAGATGAAGATGTTCCTCACCCGTCTGGGCAACAACAGCAAAGCCATAATCACCGGCGACATTACCCAGATCGACCTGCCTTACTTGCGCAAAAGCGGGCTTGTCGACGCGCTCGAACTGCTCGACGGCATAAAGGGCATCTCGATATTCCGCTTCACCCGCAAGGACGTCGTAAGGCATCCGCTGGTACAGCGCATCATCCAGGCTTACGAGAAGCGCGATAACGAAAAAATGGCTTCCGACAGGAAACCCCACACCTTCCGCAGAGGTTATATAGAATGATCAAGATCTATTTCGATTACGAGACGGAGACGATCCCGAAACTTTACGAAACGCTTATGAAGCGAGTAATACGCAAAGCGGTCTCGGAGGCGTATCCGACCCACCGTTTTGAAGTGAACGTCACGATCTGCGACGATCGGACCATACGCGAACTGAACCGCGAATACCGCGGCATAGACCGCCCGACGGACGTTCTGTCTTTCCCGTTCTTCGATTTCGACACGCCCGAAAAGACGACGCTTTTGGGCGATATAGTAATATCGCGCGATACGGCTTTCCGTCAGGCTGACGAATACGGCCATTCGCCGAAGCGCGAATTCTGCTTTTTAGCGGCGCATTCGGCGCTCCATCTGCTCGGCTACGACCACGAGACCGATGAAGAACGCGAAGTTATGGAAGCGAAACAGCGCGAGATTCTCGATAATTTAGGCATCAAGAGGTAAGTATGACAAGGACCGCTTTTATAATGATAGCCGGGAAGCCGAACGTCGGCAAAAGCACGCTTCTCAACGCTTTGCTCGGCGAAAAGATCGCGATAGTCTCGCGCAAGCCGCAGACTACGCGCAACCGCATCACCGGCGTGCTCACGAAGGGTGAGGATCAGTTCGTCTTTACCGATACGCCCGGGCTTCACAAACCGCGCACTCTTCTGGGCGAATATATGATGAAAGCCGTCGGCAACGCCGCCGGAGATTCGGATATAATCCTATTCGTCATCGAGGCCTCGAAGCCTTTGAACAAAGAAGAGGAAAAGGCGCTCGATAAATACACTTCCTCCGGCATCCCGCTGATCCTGGTCATAAACAAGACCGACGGTGCGAACAAGACCAAACTCGCGGAGCAGATCGCCTCCGTCAGTTCGCGATGGGATTTCAAAGCGGTCATACCGGTTTCCGCGCTCAACGGCGACGGAGTGGAAACCATACTCGACGAGCTTTCGCCGATGCTGGTCGAAAGCATCCATTTCTTCCCGGACGATTACATCACCGACCAGCCGGAACGCCGCATATTCGCGGAGATAATCCGCGAAAAGGCGCTTCGCCTTCTCGACGACGAGATACCTCACGGCATCGCCGTCTCGGTGGAGGATTTCAAAGAGGAAAAAGGCCTTCTTTCGGTCCGTGCGGAGATATACTGCGAGAAAGAATCGCACAAGCGCATCATCATCGGCAAAGGCGGAGCGATGCTTAAAAAGATCGGCTCCTATTCCCGCGAGGATGCGGAACAGATCTTCGGCACGAAGGTCTTCCTTGACCTTTGGGTCAAGGTGAAAGAGAACTGGCGCGACAGACCGAACCTGCTTTCGGATTTCGGCTATCGCGACGAGGAAAAATGATATGCAGATCAAGATCAAAGGGCTGGTGATCCGCGAAAAGCCTAAGGGCGAAAACGGCAAACTCCTGACGCTTCTTACCGACACTTCCGGAATTATCAACGTCAACGCGAAAGGCGTAAGGAAGATATCCGCGGCTTATCTCAAATCGGCACAGCTTTTTGCATTCTCGGATTTCGTTCTATACGAGAAGAACGGATTTTACACGCTTATCGAGGCTTCGCTCGTGACCGACTTTTTCCATATCCGCGAAGACCTTGATTCCTATTCGCTCGCCTGCTATATCTGCGAAGCCGCCTCCGCTTTCGTCGGCGACGGCGAGAGCGGCGCGCGCCTTTTAAGGCTTACGCTCAACACGCTTTTCGCGATCGAGAATTCAACTCTCCCGCATAAACAGATCAAGGCGTGCTTCGAGCTTCGCCTTTGCGCGGAAAGCGGATTCGCCCCGGAAACGGAAGTCTGCGGCGTCTGCAGCGAACCGGTCGAAGGGAGCTGCCTTTTCGATATTGCCGGCGGCACGGCGGTCTGCCGGGAATGCACTCCGAACGCGCCGGAGACCGTACTTCTCAATGAAAACCTGCTTTTGGCGGTAAGGCATATAACCGGTTCCGAACCGCGGAAATTCCTTTCCTTCAGGATCGGCGAGCGCGATCTTTATACGCTTTGCGATCTTTCGGAAAGGTATTTTCTCTCCCGTGCGGAACGCGGGTTTTCGACTCTCGCTTTTTACAAACAATGTGAGGAACTGAAATGAAAGGCTTTGAAAGATCAAAGTTCATACTTGAATACGATAAAATAATCGCACGCGTCGCCGAACGCGCCGTCACCGCCGGTGCAAAGCGCGAGCTTGCACAAACCGTTCCCTCCGACGACCCGGCAGTCGTCGAAAGGCTTTTGAACGAGACCGGGACTGCGCTTGAACTGATAACCTTCAAGGGTTCGCCGACGTTCTCGGCTCCGGAAGGCGTGACCGATTCGGTCGACAGGGCGGACAAGGGCGCGATGCTCACCATGCCGGAGCTGTTAAACATAGCTTCGCTGCTTCGCGCCGTAACTTATATAAAAAAATATCCGGACGGCAGGGATACCGGCGCGCTTTCGCCTTATTTCTCGGCTTTGACCGGCAACAAAGCGCTCGCCGACGAGATCGGGATGAAGATCATCGGCGAGGATACGATGTCGGACGACGCGTCGCCCGTGCTTTACCGAATCCGCCGCGAGATCCGCCGTGCGGAGGAAAACGTGCGCGACATACTTGCCCGCATCACCGGCGGCGAAAACGCCAAGTACCTGCGCGATTCGATAGTCACCGTGCGCTCCGGGAGATACGTCATCCCGGTACGCGCCGAACATAAAAACGACGTCAAGGGACTCGTGCACGACGCATCTTCTTCCGGTCAGACGCTCTTTATCGAGCCGATGGCTGTCATCGAGGCAAACAACAAACTGCGCGAATTGAAAAGCAACGAGACCGAGGAGGTCGAGCGCATTCTTTACGACCTTTCGGCGAAAGTCGCCGCCGTGAGCGGCGTGATAAAGACCGACGGGCGCGCGATGACCGACCTCGACCGCATTTTCGCGAAGGCGCTTTATTCTTCCGATATCAACGGCATGCGTCCGAAAACTGCGCAGAAGGGGATAAGGCTCGTCAACGCCCGCCATCCGCTTATCTCAAAGGATACGGTCGTGCCGATAAGCGTCGCTTTCGGCGATAAGGAGAACGCGCTTATCATAACCGGACCGAACACCGGCGGCAAGACCGTTACGTTAAAGACGCTCGGACTGCTTGCGCTTATGGCGCAGAGCGGCATTTTCGTTCCCTGCGACGACGGCACGGCATTGCCGGTATTCAACGGCGTGCTTGCCGATATCGGCGACGAGCAGAGCATAGAACAGTCGCTGTCTACCTTCTCGTCGCATATGGTCAACGTGGTCGAAATACTCCGCGAATGCGGTAACGGCACGCTCGTACTGTTCGACGAGCTCGGCGCCGGGACCGACCCGACGGAGGGCGCTTCGCTCGCCATCGCGATACTCGAGCAGGTGCGCGAGAGCGGATCGATCGTCGCAGCGACGACGCATTATTCCGAACTGAAGCTTTACGCGCTCGATACCGACGGAGTCGTTAACGCCTCCTGCGAATTTGACCTCGCAACGCTCCGTCCTACCTACCGGCTCATCACAGGCATACCCGGGCGTTCCAACGCCTACGAGATAAGCTTAAGGCTCG
>JAGAAM010000167.1 GCA_017615235.1 Clostridia bacterium | reverse complement strand
GACGGCGGCGTCGAGGTTCCAGCCCCAGTTGTAACCGTCTTCGTCCGCGTCAACGAACGTCCATCCCTCGTCAGCGGGATCTTCCTCGAAGTAGAATCCTACGAGCGGACCGGGGATGACCGAAACGGTGCAGTAATCGGTGATTTCGGTGCCGACTACGGTCGCTTTGACCTCGGCTATGCCGACCTTAAGGCCGGTGACTACGCCGTTTTCATCAACGGAGATGATGTCTTCATCTTCGGTGCTGAAGTCGATCTCATAACCTTCGGCAGTGAAGGGAGTGACAGCGATGCCAAGCTTAACGCTCTTGCCTTTATGTACGGTCACTTCGGAGGCTGCAAAGGCGATGTCGGTGATTTCTGAAGGAGTTTCGGGCTCTTCGGACGGGATGGTGAACATACCGGTGAGTTCCGCGCCTCTGCTGCCGAGTTTGCCGAGGAGCTCATAACCGCCGTCTTTGGGACTGATGCGGTAGAGGCCGTTGGTGCTGCTATTAATGAATGCCCAGTAGATAAGATCGTTGTCGAAATCGTAGCAGATATCCTGAACGTAGCTGGGCTGCGCTTCAATGTCCGCTACCTCTGCAAGATCATCCAGATCGCCTGTATAGGTATCGTACAGGTATACTGTTCCGTCGCCGCAGGCTAAGAAAAGAATGCCGTCGGGATCGGCGCAGATGCCGAACGCGTTGTAACTGCCGAGGCTTTCTGCGTCGAGCACTTCCGCGCTAGCGGGATCGAGCTGGAGAAGGTACCTGTCGTTGCCGAGGGAAGTGACGACGTAGAGGGTATCGGAAGAATAATCGTACGTCATGCTGGTAGGCGTGCCGTAGTCATCGACGTCAAACGCTTCGTCGATTTCAACGGTTTCGCCGTTGTCAATGTTGATAATGTAATAATTACCCGTTGTATCGAGGACGAGAATACGGCCGTAAGCGTACGCGGCGGCATATGCGCCGGGAGCGTCGCCGATAAGGTCGAACGAGGTAATATCGCCGGTGTTAAAAGTAATGAAAGATCCGGTATAGGTATTACCGTAATCGTAGGTGCAGATAGCGTAGATATCGGTGGTGGCAGGTTCGAGCAGGAAGTAGTCCGCGGGGTCGTCGTCAACATATACGTTGTCTTCGCCGAACGATCCGTCTTTGGGCTCGACTATGATCTCGCCTTCCACCCAGATGCTATCAAAACCGTAGACGGCCTGTTCTTCGCCTTCGGCTTCGATCCCGGAGTAGATGATGTAGAGGGTGTTGCCTGCGCCGCCGGTGGATATCGCTGCACTTCCGGAGAGATAGGCGTGGGCGGAGTAGAACTCAACGAAGGATTCGCGCGCGTTGAGGTTGATCGCGGGCGCCTGTTCGGAGGTTGCGTAAAGGGTGCCTTTGCCGGTGAAGATCGTGCCCGCGAAGAGCAGGAACGCGTTGCCGCCGGTGGAGCTTATCTCGGAATCGTAGGAAATGCTGACGGTGAGACCTTCGATATAGCTGGTGACAGCGGTTTCTTCGTCGTGATAATCGCCGTCGATGTAAAGGGTGTTTGTGCCGGCGTTGTAGGAGAACACGCCGTCGCCGAGAATGTCGTCGGCGTTGGTCATGTCGGCCTGGGTCCTGCCTATGTAAAGTTCATAGGTCGGGATGGTCGCATTGAGCATGAAGTTGTCGATGGCGAAGTAGTCGCCGGTCGGGTTTACGCTGGAGTCTTTCGTGTAGGTCCAGGTAAGGGTGTGTTCGCCTGCTTCAATCGAGCCGAAGTAGGTTTCCCAGGTGGTGTTGTGCGCGCCGTAGGTGAATACGGCTTCGCCGTCAACGGCGAATATGCATTTGTCCCACGCGGTGCTGGAGCCTTCGCCCGCGGCGATGAAATCGAATCTGATGTTCGTTTCTTCATCGAGCGAGATGTCAAGCGAAAGAGCGGAAGAGGAGCTGTTTACTCCTTCGTTGCTCGATTTCGCGTAGGTCCTGCCGGTAGCATCGTCCGTCGCGACTACCCAGGGATAATCGCCTTCGGTGACGAATTCCAGTAATCCGCCTTCGGCGTTGATGGCAGCGTCGAGTTCCTCATCCGCAAGGGCGGTGAACGGAACGAGCCCGATGAGCAGAGCGATCGCGAGGATCAGTGCCAGCGGGCGGAATTTGGTAAAGTTGGTTTTCATTGCGTTTTCCTTTCTTTGTTTTTTTGAATATTACGCTGGATAAGATTTTATCACATTAATTGAATATTTTCAATAAGCGGAGAGCATTTTTTTCGCGGATCGGATTATTTTTACATTCATTATAATAATATCTTGTTATGTGATCGACTTTTGTTGACTTTGTCGTTTTTTGGTGCTATAATTTGTCAAAACCCAGTTTTCTCATGAAAGGCGGATCTTCATTATGATCAAAAAACGCTTTGTCGCATTCATCTGCCTCGTCTGTCTGCTCCTCCCGGCGCTTTTCGCCTGCGGCGGAGGCGACGGCGAACAGTCGCAGGACCCCGGCGGTGAAGGCGGATTCGTGTTTGCCGTTGGTAAAAAAGAGTTCGTCGCCGACGTGATCGACGGCGATCCCGCGGACGGCAGGATCGCGATATATACCCGCAACTACACGGTCGACGGCAAATTGAAACTCACCGTCGACGCTTCCGCCGGAAGGACGCTCCTTTCGGTCAACTACGTCGAATTAAACGACGGGGGCGAATTCTCCGTCGAGGAGATAACTGCCGATTCCGGCGTTTCCCATATCCCGGTCAACGGATTCGTGGCGTCGCTGCCTTCTTCGGAACTCGAAGGCGTACGCTACGGTGCGGGAAGCCTCGTTACCGCCGAAGGATACGGCGATCTCGTCTCCGGTTACGAGACCCATTCCTACGCCACTCTGAATATCGCCGACGCGAGCGTCACCGTCGAGCGCAGGATCAACCTCGTCGACCCGCTCGTCGACCTTACGGCGGACAGGATCTACCTCATTACTCCGGAATACGGCGCTTCCGCCGCCGCTCCGCAGGGGTCGGTCCTCGTCACGGCTTCGCAGGTCACGAAGTATAAATATACCGTCGATTCGGTCTCCGCCGCCGGCAGCGAGACCGCGCCCGGGGAAGGCAAAGTCAAGCTTATTTTCTGCGGCGAGTACAACAACGCCTACGTCGACGCTTACATAAAGGACGGAGTTCAGATAATGATCAATTCCACCGAAAAAGCCAACCCTTATTCCGATACCGCCGCTGCCGTCATCAACGGCAAAACGCTCGGATTTGCCGACGGCAACGTCAACGCCGCTTCGATAGACAACGACGGCATCTACATCTTTGACAGCAGCTTTTCAAGCGAGGCGACGCCCGTCTGCGCTTCGGAAGAACGCGTCGACATCACCGTCGTCAGCGATATGATCGCGGAGATCTCGCCCAAAGGCGTCCGCACTCTTATCCCCTCCGGCGGCGTTACGATAACCCTCGTCGGCGCAGCCAATACCGCATTAGCCGAAGAAATGACCGAAGGCGAACCCGTCGATCTTCTCTTCGTGATCCCGCCGAGCCCCGGCGAAAAATACGCCTGCATCGGCGGCAAATTCTTCAACATCGATTTCGTCGACGGTATCCGTCAGCCGGAAGGCGTATGCGTGCTTTATACTCCGGATTACGGCGCCACGACCGGGACTAACGGTTACGGGACCGAGATAGTCGTTTCCGACGGAGCCGTTACGGAAGTCAACGTCGGCAAAGGCGACAGCGCTATCCCCTCGGACGGCTTTGTCGTCAGCGTTCACAAGGACAACGCGATGATCAACGCGGCGAAAAACGTCTCCGTCGGCGAAAGCGCCAAGGTAAGCCTGTCTCCTTATAATTATTCGGTATCCAAGCTCACCTTTGACGGCAAGAACACCACACGTTCCGCCGATACGCTCATCGTCTACGACCGGTCCGGCACTACCGGCACGAACATCTACGGATACGAGATCATCGTCGACGGCGACGGCAGGATAACCGGCTATTCCGATTCCGGCAACAGCACCATCCCGGCGGGAGGTTTCGTGCTTTCCGCGCACGGCGAAAAGATCAATCCGCTCCGTGCCGTTTACACCTACGGCGCGAAGGTATTCGTTATAGATTCCGAAAAGACCGTTCTTATCATCCGCACTCCTGATCTCAAGATCAGAAAAGCGATCGACGAATACAATTCCGCGGTCGACGAGCTTGAAGAAGCCCGTAAGAACCTTCTCAACATCGATTATCCCTCCGCAAACGCGGGTCTCGCCGAGCTCGAGACCACGATCGAAGCGGCTCAGAAAGCCTATGCGGAATATGATTTCGCGGCGGCTTCCGAATACGCCGACTCCATTCTCTCCTCTATAAGCAGGATCCGCTACGGCATGATCGAAAGCCACGCGGTCGAGAACCGCGCAGTCTGGTACCGTGCGGACGAGAAGAACGAGGACGAAGTCCGCGCCACCGTTGAGAAGATGAAGAAACTCAACGTCAACACGCTTTATATCGAGACCTGGTACGGCGGCAGATGTATCGGTTACATCGACGTCGACGCGGTCGAGCATTGCTACGCCAACCCCGATTTCGACGTGCTCGATGCGTTCATCCGCATCTGCCACGAGAACGGGATCGAAGTGCACGCCTGGGTGGAAAACTTCTTTGTAGGACACGTCCAGGGCGACTCCTTCACCAGCAAGATAGCGATCAAATACGCCGATAAACTCCTTCTTGACAAAGCCGGCAGGAATTACTTCTACTACAAAGAAAATTCCTCCTTCGTGTTCATGAATCCCTATGACCGCGAATGCCGCGACACCATTCTGGAAGTCTATCGCGAACTCGTGACGAAATACGATCTCGACGGCATCCACCTCGACTATATCCGCTTCCCCGAACCCAACTGGCTGAACGGCAAGGAGGATTTCGGATATAACGACGACATCATCGCCGCGTTCGCCAAAGAGACCGGCATAACCGCCGATCCGCACACCTTCACGGAAGGCAGCGCAAACTGGCAGAAGTGGGTGGATTTCCGCTGCGGTATCATTACTTCGTTCGTCGAAGAAGCCGTGGAACTGGTACGCGGTATCGATCCCGACATCTGGATCTCCGCCGCCACCTATCCGGTCCCCTCTGACGCTCGCGTCAATATCTTCCAGGACGTCGAGACCTGGGTGAAGAAGGGCCTGCTCGACGAGGTGTTCTCCATGACCTACGGCACCGATAACGCATACGTCTTCGATAAAGCCGCGGTCTACGTCGAATTCTGCAGCGGCAACGCTTTCTACTCGACCGGCATCGCCGCCTTTATGGAAACTTCTCAGCACGAGTTCGCTTATCAGATGACGGAGGTCCGCGAGGCGGGCGCCGACGGCGTGGCAGTGTTCTCGCTCGGAAGCATATTCCCGTACACCTATCAGTACGAGATGACTTACGGCGCGTTCCGCGATCCTTCGGTACAGGTCTATAAACTCTCGAAGACCGTTTCCGCGGGACTTAAAGAGTTGGACGGCAAGCTCGATAACCTCTCGTCGGTCTACACCTCGGTCACCGCGGATCACATCTCGCAGATCAAGGCGCTGACGGCAGTTATCGAATCCGAAGCCGCCGCTTTCGATCCCGATACCGCGTCCCTGAAAGAAAAGATCGATTACTGCAAGAAGGCCGCCGGTGAACTCAAAAAACTGGCCAAGAGCATCAAAGAGATCTGCGGCGACAATTCCGAATCCGCCGACCTCGTCAAGGACGTCGGGCTTCTCGAATACTGGATGGATCTTTCCGCAAAACGTCTTGAAGTGAGGAAATAAAACCTTTCGGGACAGTCAAAAACAAACTATACGCGCTCCGGAGCCTTCCGGGGCGCGTTTTTTATTCCGTTCATAACGGCGTGAAAACTTTTTTGCATTTATTTAATGTAGTAATGTGGTTTTTATTTACATATTTCTTGACATATACGTAGATTGATGGTATTATTTATCCGTATGATTATAATTGCCGGAGTATTGCCGGCAAGTATGGGGGTCTGAAGGTTTTGGGCAGGGTGATATTCGTCACGAGCTTTAAAGGCGGGGTCGGCAAAACGACGCTGTCCGCCAACCTCGCTTCCACGCTGCGCGCGCTGGGCAGCAGCGTGCTTATAATCGACGCGGATTTCGGAATGCGCTGTATGGATATGGTATTAAGCCTCGAAAGCGACGTGCTTTTCGACTGCAGCGACATCCTTATGGGCAGGTGCTCGCCCGCCGCCGCGATGACCTACGTCAACGGCGACGTCGGGTTCGGGTTCATCCCCGCGCCTATGAACTATACCGGCGAACCTATGCCTCAGTCCGCATATAACGAGTTCATCTCCGCGGTAAGGGACGATTTCGATTTCATCATCATCGATTCCTGCGCGGAAGCCACGCCTTACTATATCTCTTTCGCCAGGGAAGCCGACGAGGCGATAATAGTGACGCTTCACCAGTCCACCTCCGTCCGCGCGGCGGAAAAGACGGCTTCGAGGCTTTCGGCGCTCGGTTTGAAGTCGCTCACCCTCGTGCTGAACGGCTACCGTCCGGAGTGCGCGGAGGACGGATCGCTCCCGGATATCCCCGCGATCATCGAGAAATCCTCCGTAAGGCTTCTGGGCGTCGTGCCCTACGGCGAAAGATTACAGGCGTCCCAGGAGGCGGCGGAGCTTGCCTTCACCGGCGACAGGCGGCGGAAAGCCACTCGGTGCGAGGCGGCGTTCGGCAACATCGCCCGCCGTATACTCGGCGAAAGAGTGCCGCTTTTCAGCGGAGTGTTCTCGCCGAAGCGCCGTCAGATCTATCTGAACCGCTGATTATTAGTCCGATACTATATAAATAGATAAGGAGCAGATCTATGAATATTGCGATCATAGCCAATGACAAGAAGAAAGAACTTATCACCGAGTTTTGCCTTGCCTATGCCGGGATACTCGCGCCGCACCATATATGCGCGACGGCGATCACCGGGAAATATATCTCCGAGGCGACCGGACTGAATATAGAAAAACTGCTTTCCGGCACTCACGGAGGAAGCGAGCAGATCGCTTCGAAGATCGCTTACGGCGAGGTGGATTTCCTTATCCTGCTTCGCGACCCGACCAACGAGGCGGAATATTCCGAGACCGAACACGGGCTCGTCAAGCTTTGCGATAAGTACACCATTCCGGTAGCGACCAACATCGCCACGGCGGAGGCGCTCGTCCTCGCTATGGCGAGGGGCGACCTCGACTGGCGCGCCAATGTCAAGAACGGCAGTCTCGGCATCTGATATCGTTTATCTCGAACGGAGCGTTTAAATAATGAACACACCCAAAAAACCAAAAGGAACACTCGACATACTCCCCGAAGAATCGGGACTGTGGCAGTATATCGAGGGCAGGATGCGCGAAAAAGCGAAGCTTTTCGGGTTTTCCGAGATCCGCGTCCCGACCTTTGAATCCACCGACCTTTTCTGCCGCGGAGTCGGCGACACCACCGACGTCGTGAGCAAAGAGATGTATACCTTCACCGATAAAGACGGCGCAAGCCTTTCTTTACGTCCTGAAGGCACCGCAGGCGTCGCCCGCGCCGTCATCGAAAACGGGCTTTACGCCGGTGCGATGCCTTTGAAGATGTTTTATCTTTCCAACTTTTTCCGCCGCGAGAAACCCCAGGCGGGAAGGTCGAGGGAATTCTGGCAGTTCGGCACCGAGCTTTACGGCAGTTCCTCGCCGGAAGCCGACGCCCAGGTGATACTGCTCGCCTACGATCTTTTTAAGGATCTCGGGCTCAAAAACGTCGTTCTGCGCCTCAACTCCATCGGCGACGGCGAATGCCGCCCTGCGTTCCGCAAGGCGCTTATAGAATATTTTTCCGATTACGAATCCGAGCTTTGCGACACCTGCCGCGAAAGGCTCAAAAAGAACCCGCTGCGCGTGCTCGACTGCAAAAGCCCTGTCTGCTCGGATATCGCGTCACGCGCGCCGAAGACGCTCGACTACCTCTGCGGTCACTGCAAAGATCATTTCGAGAGATTGAAATCCATCCTCGACGGCTGCG
>JAGAAM010000166.1 GCA_017615235.1 Clostridia bacterium | reverse complement strand
CGCGGGACGACGGTCCGCAAGGTGCCGGAAAACGAGATAGTGAACACGTTGATCAACGAGATCGGGAAATTGCTGTAAATGACTGAAGAATTCAAGAACAAATTCAAAAAAGCGTCGTTCGGAAGTTCGCAAAACGACGCCATATCGCATATTACCGCCTTTTCGGTGAGCGTCGACAGGGAAAACAAGCGCGTCGCCGTGGAGGCGGAGTTCGACGCGTACATCCGCCCGACGGAGCTTTTTTCGATAGAAGCGACGATCAAAAAGGCGTATGATCTCAACCGCGTCGATATCTTCCCGAAATATCCGGGCGTTACCTTCGACGACGTTCATATGAACGGCGTTATCGAAACTTTAAAGCATATTTCACAGCTTGATTACGGCTATTTTGACGGAAGCAGTTATACTTACGACAAAGATACCGGAAAGTTCGTCATCAGGTTACGCAAAGGGATCTGCGTCGATTATCTGGAGACCAACGGAGCCGAGCTTTTCATAATGCAATGCGTCCGTAACCAGTTCGGAGCGAATATCACCGTCACCCTCGAAGGCGACGAAGTAATACCTGCGGAGTATTTCAACGAACGCGAGGACGCGCTTTCCAAAAGCATAAAAGAGCAAAAAGCGGCGATAGCGGAGGAAAAACCGGTCGGACCGCTTCGCTGTTCGGTAAACGATAACGATTCAACGCCGACCGAATATTCCGAATCCGACGGCAAGCGCCTTGTCAGAGTCGGCGGTATGACGCTTGATATAACCGATCCGAAGAACGTCTTCGGCGTACGCAAAAGCTGGGATCTCACCGCCGTTTCCTCACTTGCCGACGGCCAGTCCGTCTGTGTGGGCGGCAGGCTTTTCTCAATCGAGAGCAAGGACAATTACGAAGGCGACAAGATAAATTATACGATGTATCTCACCGACTTTTCGGGTTCCGTGACCGCGCGTTACAGCTGCCCGAAGAGCGACGCGCCGAAGATGCCGAAAGCCCCGGCTTACGTGCTTATCTACGGCAGGGCGGAGCACCGCAGCGTTTTCGACCGCAAGACCCGCACCCGCGTCCCGGAACCGGAACTTTCGATCAACGCGAAGGCGATGGCGCTCTGCAGATTCGTCGGCAGGCAGGATAACGCTCACGAAAAGCGCGCGGAGCTCCATCTCCATACCAATATGTCCCAGCTCGACGCTCTATCCGATCCGGCGGATATCCTTGCAAGGGCAGAAGAATGGGGTATGCCGGCGGTGGCGTTCACCGACCACGGCACGCTTCAAAGCTATCCGATAGTAATGGCGGCGGCGAAAAAACACCCGAACGTCAAGCCGATCTACGGCGTGGAAGGTTATCTCGTCGACGACACGGCGCGCGCGGTGTTCCGCTGCGACGATCCCGGAAGTATTAATCTTTCGGAATCGACTTTCACGATCTTCGACATCGAGACCACCGGTCTTTCCTTCCGAAGCTGCGGGATAACCCAGATCGGCGCGTTAAAATATAAAGACGGCGAAGTGATCGGCGAGTTCTCGACCTTCGTGAACCCCGGTATGCCGATACCGAAGGAGATAACCGAGCTGACCGGAATAAGCGACAAAGACGTCGCAAACGCCCCTTCGGAAAAGGAAGCGGTCGAAAAATTCCTCGAATTCAGCGCCGGCGATATGCTTGTCGCGCATAACGCGAATTTCGACGTTTCGTTCATCTCCCGCGTGGCGGAGGAAAACGGCATCCCGTTTTCCAACCCTTATCTCGATACCGTCGCGCTTTCGAGGTTCATAAATACCGACGTGGCGAACCACCGTCTTAACACGCTGGCGAAGTATTATAAACTCGGCGATTTCGATCACCACCGCGCCGACGCGGATACCGAGATGCTGGCGAGGATATTCGGCTGTATGGTCAGAAAATTAGCCGCCAACGGCATATATACCGTCGCGGAGATGAACGCGGCGATGGCGGCGAATTCCGACCCGAAGCGTTTAAAAAGCCATCACGTCATAATCCTTGTCAAAAACGCGGTCGGGCTCAAAAACCTTTACAAGATAGTTTCAAGGTCGTACATCGACTATTTTCATACTCACCCGCGTATCCCGAAGACCCTGCTTTCGCAGTACCGCGAAGGACTTGTCGTCGGTTCCGCCTGCTCTGCAGGCGAGCTTTACGACGCGATACTTGAAAACAAGAGCTTCAACGACCTTTTGAAGATCGCGGATTTCTACGATTACCTCGAAGTCCAGCCCGATACCAACAACGCCTATCTTATCGAAGAAGGCAGGCTCGGCGAAGACCGCGAAGCCGCGAAGCAGATACTTCACGACAACATTAATACGATAATACGTATCGCGGAAAAGCAGAAAAAACCGGTCGTCGCCACCGGAGACGTCCATTTTATGGACCCGGAAGACGAGATATACCGTCAGATAATGATGTACGGGATGAAGTATAACGACGCGATGCGCGAAACGAAGCTTTATTTCCGCACGACGGAGGAGATGCTTGACGAGTTCGGCTGGCTCGGAAAAGATAAAGCGCGCGAGATCGTCGTCGACAACCCCAAAAAGATCATCGCGGATTTCGAGGACGTGAAACCTATCCCGGACGGGACCTACACGCCCTATATCGAAGGAGCCGAAGAAGAACTGCAGACTCTGTGCGAGAACACCGCGCACGAGATGTACGGCGAAGTACTGCCGGAGATCGTCAAGACCCGTATGGACAGGGAGCTCGGCTCGATAATCAAGAACGGCTACGCCGTGCTTTACGTCATCGCTCGCAGGCTCGTCCAGTACAGCGAGGAGAACGGCTATCTCGTCGGTTCGCGGGGATCGGTCGGTTCCTCCTTCGTCGCAACTCTTGCGAAGATATCCGAGGTCAACCCGCTTCCTCCGCATTACGTCTGCCCGAACTGCAAACATTCGGAATTCTTCACTCACGGCGAAGTCGGCTCCGGATTCGACCTGCCGGACAAAAACTGTCCCGATTGCGGAACGCCGATGCGCTCCGACGGACACGACATCCCATTCGAGACGTTCCTCGGCTTCCACGGCGAGAAAGCGCCGGATATCGACCTCAACTTTTCCGGCGACGTGCAGTCGCTCTGCCATAAATACACCGAAGTCCTCTTCGGCAAGGAAAATATATTCCGTGCAGGGACCGTAGGCACTCTTCAGGACAAGAACTGCTTCGGATTCGTGAAAAAGTTCCTCGAGGAGCGCAAGCTCAACCTCACGAGGGCGGAAATGACCCGCCTCGCGCAGGGGTTCGTCGGCGTGCGCCGTACTACCGGTCAGCACCCCGGCGGCATCGTAGTAATCCCGAAGGAATACGAAATATTCGATTTCACTCCGGTCCAGTACCCGGCGAACAACGCTTCGAGCGGAGTCATAACCACCCACTTCGCGTTCGAATATCTGCACGACACGCTTCTTAAACTCGATATGCTCGGCCACGACGTGCCGACGTTCTATCACATACTCGAGCAGTACACCGGGATAGACGTCCGCACCGTCAAACTGAACGATAAAAAGGTCATCGACCTGTTCGCCTCCACCGAACCTCTGGGCGTGACGCCGGAACAGATCGGCTGCCGTATCGGCACGCTCGGGCTGCCGGAATTCGGCACCGACTACGCGATACAGATGATCCTCGACGCGAAGCCGAAGAATTTCGCCGACCTTCTGCAGATCTCCGGTCTTTCGCACGGGACCGGTATCTGGATGGGCAACGGCAAGGACCTTATCGACAACGGCACCTGCACCATCAGCGAAATAATCGGTACCCGTGACAGCATAATGCTTTATCTTATGCAGAAGGGCCTGGATCCCTCCATCGCGTTCAACTCGATGGAGCGCACCCGCAAGGGCAAAGGATTGCTGCCGGAGCAGGAGGAAGCCATGAAGGAACACGAAGTCCCGCAATGGTATATCGATTCCTGCAACAAGATCCAGTATATGTTCCCGAAGGCGCACGCCGCCGCATATACCATAGCGTCGCTGAGGCTCGGCTGGTTCAAGGTCTTCCGCCCGATCGAGTATTACGCTACCTATTTCACGGTCAAGGCGGATAATTTCGACGGCGAACTGGTCATGAGCGGCAGAGCGAAGCTCGAAGAACGGCTCAATACTTTGAAAGCGATGCCCGACCTCACCGCGAAGGACGAGGACGCGATAGTCTTCCTGAAAGTCGTCGTCGAGATGTTCGCGCGCGGGATCTCCTTCCTGCCGGTCTCGATAGGCAAATCGGAAGCGAAGGCGTTCGTCCCCGAAAACGGTAAAATAAGGCTCCCGCTCTCCTCGCTGAACGGGCTGGGAGAATCGGTCGCCGAAAAGATCGCGGAGGTAGTAAAAGCCGACCGTTCGATCACCGTTGAGGAACTGCAGGTCAAGGCTTCGATCAATAAATCTATCATGGAGATACTTACAAAGAACGACTGCTTCGGAGATATGAACGAATCCAACCAGCTTACGTTGTTCTGATAAAGGAAAATGATTTACGATTACCATTCACATTCACAATACTCCGGCGATATCCCGGAAGGCGAGGGCAGTACCGTGCGCGAGCTTTGCGCCGCTGCCGTCGGGCGCGGCGTCGCGGAGCTTGCCGTCACCGACCATTACGACATCGACGGCATATACGACGGATATTTCCCGGACCTCGATCACGGTTCAGTGATGCGCGATATCCTTGATGCGCAGCAGGAATTCAAAGGCAGGCTCAAACTGCTTCACGGCATCGAGCTCGGTCAGGCGACGCATATGCCGAAGGAAGCCGCGGAACTTTTAAGGAAATACCCTTACGACGTCGTGCTCGGATCGGTACATGCCGTGCGAGGGATAATAGATTTTTCGGAAACGGACATAAAGTCGCTTTCCGGAAACGAGCGGATAAGGCTTTGGGAACAGTATTTAGGCGAACTGATCGACACCGTAAAGTGGGGCGATTTTGAAATACTGACCCATATAACCTATCCGAAAAGATATTATCTTTACAACGGCGTGAAGGATTTTCCGGATATAAAAAACAGGGGCAGGGAATACTTCGAGCCGGTGCTGAAAGCCGTCATCGACAGCGGACTGACGCTCGAATGCAACACCTCCGGACTTCGCCAGATAATGGGCGAATGCCTGCCGAACGCCGACCTGTTCGGGTTTTATTACGAACTCGGCGGCAGGGACGTTTCGATAGGTTCGGACGCGCATCACGCGCGGCATATCGGCGCCGGGATAAAAGAAGGCGTCGAAATGCTCAAAGCGATCGGTTTTACGCATATCGCGACGTTCGAAAAGCGAAAAAAAGATTATAAAAAGCTTTAAAAGCGAGGTAATAAACGATGAAAGAAAGAATACTGAAGTATCTTGAAGAAGACGCGCGCCTGAGCCACGCGGATATAGCGACGATGCTCGGGATCACCGAAAAAGAGGTCGACGACGCCGTTGCGGAATACGAAGCCGACGGCACTATAAAGTGCTATCGCACCGTCGTCGACTGGACGAAGATCGGCGACAGGAGCGTCACCGCGCTCATCGAGCTTAAGACGATACCCGTGCGCGACAGGGGATTTGACGCTATCGCGGAGCGCATTGCCAATTTCCCGGAGGTCCAGTCGGTCAACCTTATGTCCGGCGGTTTCGATCTCGCCATTACGGTGAAGGGCAACGATATGCGCGACGTCGCGCTGTTCGTCTCCGAAAAACTCGCCACCATCGAGGGAGTCACCTCCACTGCGACCCATTTCGTGCTTGAAAAATACAAGGAGAACGGCGTTATCTACGCCTCCGAGAACGTCGATAAAAGAGGTAACACCTGGTGAGCTTCGAATACGAAAAATGTCTGTCGAAAACGATCACCGGCGTAAAACCTTCCGGGATACGAAAGTTTTTCGACTTACTTAACGATATGAAAGACGTCGTCGCGCTGACCGTTGGCCAGCCGGATTTTGTCACGCCCTGGCACATCCGCGACGCCGGAATAAGGTCGCTGGAGGAGGGTATGACCTATTACACCTCCAACAACGGGCTTATCGAGTTCCGCGAGGAGATCGCGAATTATCAGAAAAGGCGTTTCGGGCTCGAATACGATCCTAAAAGCGAGATAATCGTCACCGTCGGCGGCAGCGAGGCTATCGATATAGCTATGCGCGCGCTGATCGAACCCGGCGATGAAGTCATAATCCCGGAACCCTGCTTCGTCTGCTACGATCCGCTGTCAAGGCTTGCCGGAGGAGTCCCGGTCAAGATCGCGATGAAGCCCGAAAACGGCTTTCGCCTTACGGCGGACGAGCTCAAAGCGGCGATCACCGATAAAACGAAACTCCTCGTCCTGCCTTTTCCGAACAACCCGACGGGCTCCTGCCTGCGCAGGAGCGACCTCGAAGCGATCGCGGAAGTTTTGCGCGGTACGAATATCTGCGTGCTGTCCGACGAGATCTACGCCGAACTGACCTACGGCGAAAAGCATATCTCCATCGCTTCGGTCGAGGGGATGAGGGAGCGCACCGTGGTAGTGAACGGCTTCTCGAAAGCCTACGCGATGACGGGCTGGAGGCTCGGCTATACGCTTGCGCCTTCTTACTTCACCAGACAGATGGCGAAGGTGCATCAGTACGGGATCATGTGCGCCCCGACGGCAAGCCAGTACGCTGCCGTGGAGGCTTTGCGAAACGGCGATAAGGACATCGAATACATGAAGGGCGAATACGAGAGCCGCCGCCGCCTCATCGTAAGCGAGCTCAACCGCATCGGCATCGAGACTTTCATGCCGGACGGCGCTTTCTACGTCTTCGCCGATATCCGCAAATTCGGAATGGACGACGAGGAATTCTGTCAAAAACTGCTCGACGTGAAGCATTGCGCGATCGTTCCGGGAAGCGCTTTCGGCGAGAACGGAAAAGGATTCGCAAGGCTTTCCTACGCCTATTCTCCCGCACATATCAAAAAAGCCATCTCGCGCATCGAGGAGTTTATAAAAACTTTATGAACATAAGGGCATACGCAAAAATAAACGCGACGCTCGATATAATCGGGCTTCGCGACGACGGTTTCCACGAACTCAGATCGGTCTTCCTGCCGATATCGCTGTTCGATTCCGTCACGGTGGAAAAAAGTGAAAAAAACGTTTTTGTCTGCGATATCCCGGAGCTTCGCGGCGACGGCAACACCTGCGTAAAAGCGCGCGACGCGTTTTTTAGAAAGACCGGGATCACCGGCGGCGCGACCGTGAAACTTCAAAAACATATCCCGTATCCGGCGGGTCTCGGCGGAGGCAGCGCCGACGCCGCGGCTGTGATCAAAGGACTGAATACGCTGTTCGGCGGACCGCTGACGGAAGAAGAAATGCGCGAAGTCGGCGCGGAAGTCGGTTCCGACGTGCCGTTCTGCCTTTTCGGATCGCCCGCGCTATGCGAGGGCAGGGGCGAGAAGATCACTCCGCTTATCGGCGTGCCGAAGCTTTATCTTACCGTTGCGATCGGCTCCGGAAGGTTAAAGACCGCGGAAGTCTACCGTGAATACGATAAAACTTCTCCCGGAAAGACCGGATTTACCGATAAATTCCTTGCTTCACTCGACAGGGGCGACGAAAAAGGAATGTTCAAATCGATGCAGAACGCCTTCGGCCCGGTCTGCGCGAAGCTTTGCCCCGAAACGAGTATCATGTGCGCAAGGCTCAAAGAGTGCAAAGCCGAAGCCGCGCTCGTTTCCGGAAGCGGCCCTTCGGTGTTCGGGGTGTTCACCGGACCCGAAGCCGCGGATATCGCCGCGCGTGAACTGCGCGAGAAGGGATTCTTCGCCGTCCGCTGCGAGACTATATGAATAGATCTCCTTTTTGGAGTCGATAATCTCATCGACAAACAAAAAGGAGATATTTGAATGTACTTAAAAGAATCGTTGACGTTCCGCTGTATAGCGGTTTTCTGCGCCTGCGTGCTTCTGCTCACCGCCGCGGATCTGCTTATCCCCGGCGACGAGGCGCTCGTGTTCACGAACCTCATCCGTCTGCACGTCGTCGCCGACGGCGACGGCGATGAGGAACAGCGCGTAAAGTTTCTCGTCCGGGACGCTATACTCGCAGAGTACGGCGGGCTTTTCAGTGACTGTTCCGACTCCTCCGAAGCGATAAAAACGGCTTATGAAAACCTTGACGCGATAAAAAGTACCGCCGACCGCGTACTTGCCGAAAACGGCGCGGATTACAAAGCCGCAGTGGGATTCGGCAGGGAAGTCTACCCGGAAAGGGATTACGGCGGTATGTCGCTTCCGTCGGGAGAGTATTATTCTTTAAGGGTGAAATTAGGCTCCGCTTCGGGCAAAAACTGGTGGTGCGTAATGTTCCCGCCGCTCTGCTTCGGCGTCGGCGGAAACGGCTTGTCGAAAGCCGGCATAAACGAAAAGTCCGCAAAAGTCTTTACTTCAAAACGCTATATTTTCCGTTTCAGGATACTTGAATGGTTCAGGTGACAGAATGCTTTACCGAGTTATCGGACCCGCAGGCAGCGGAAAAACCGAATACCTGATGACCCGCATGGGCGAACTCATCGCCGCCGGAAGGCAGTGCATCCTCATCGTGCCGGAACAGCAGACGGTCGAATACGAATCGCTGCTTTGCGACCGGTTCGGCGACCGATGCAACCTCTTCTGCGAGACGCTGAATTTCGAAAGGCTTCCCAACCGTATCGCCCGCGATCACGGCGGACTTGTAGCGAAATGCATCGACAAAGGCGCCGCCTGCGCTCTTCTGTCCATCGTCGCGGAGTCGTTAAAAGACGGACTGCACGAATACCGCGCTGTCGCCGGCGACGGCGATTTCGCCGTTTCGCTCTATTCGCTTTTCGAAAAGCTCAAGACCGAATCCGTCACGCCGGATCTCCTGAAAAAGGCGTGCGCCGATCCCTGCCTTTCCGATGATACCGCGCTTACAGGCAAACTCCGCGAGATCGCGGATATCTATGCCGCCTACGACGCCCATTTCGGGCCGGACCTGCGCGACCCTCGCGACCAGCTCACTCTGCTCGCTCAGGAACTGCCGGGCAAGCCCTTCTTCGTCGGAACGAGCGTTTTCATCGACGGCTATTACAACTTCACCGCCCAGGAATACGCGATCATAAAAGAGATGATCGCCCAGAGCGACGACACCTACGTTTCTTTCGTGACCGATACCAAACGCGGCTTTTTCGCGGAGAACCAAAAGGCGGCGGATCGCATAAAAGGGCTTTCGCACAAGGGTTGTACCGATTTTTACACCGGCGAATACAAGCGTTCCGCCAAACAGTCGCTCCGCCGTCTCGAAGCGCATATATGGGATCCGTTTGCAAAGGAAACGGCCGGCGACGACGGCGGGATATCGCTGATCTGCGCTCAAAACCGTTTTGACGAATGCGAAGCGGCGGCGGCGGAGATTCTTTCGTTCGTCCGCAAGGGCAACCGCTTCCGCGATATCGCGGTGCTCGCCGGGAATACCGATACGTATTCCGGCATCGTCGATTCGGTCTTCAAACGCGCCGGGATCCCCTGCTATATGTCCGCGCGTGAGGACCTCGAGACCAAACCGTTAATAGCGTTCCTGCTCGCGTCGGTCTCCGTCGTGACCGAGAATTTCTCGCTTCAAAGCATCAAAAGATACATAAAGACCGGTTATAATTCGCTTACCGTCTCGGAAAGCGATATACTTTTAAGCTATGCCGAAGCCTGGAAGATACGCGGCAAGGGCTGGTACGGCGACAGCGAATGGATGATGGACCCCGAAGGGTACAGGGAGGGCGACCTTTCAAAGCGTTCCCGCGCGATGCTGGATATCGCCAACAGCGCAAGAGGGAAGATACTACCCCAGTTATCCGCCCTTCGCGATTCGCTCACCAAAAAAGACCTCACCGTAGCGGAGGGAGTCAGGGCGCTTTACGATCACCTTATAGCCTGCGGCGCCGACGAACATCTCCGCGCCTCCGCGCAGCGCCTGCTCATAAACGGCGACCGCGAGGGTTCGGAGCGTGAGACCGCGCTCTGGAAACTCGTTATGGATATGCTCGACAAGCTTTACGGCGTCTGCGGTGACAAGCCAGCCGACGCGAACCGGCTTCGCTCGCTTCTAAAGATAATGTGCGGAGTATATTCGCTCGGAGCGATCCCCGCCTACGCCGATTCGGTCACCTTCGGCGACGCGCGCATGATCCGCGCCGGCGGCAGGAAACTTGTGATCGTCATAGGGGCGGTCGACGGCGAATTCCCCGCCGGGACGGCTTCCGGCACCTTCTTCGACAGGGTGGAGGCGTCTAAGCTCGAAAGCGTAGGCATCGAGATCGCCGATACGCTTGAAAAAGCGATGAATTCCGGAAGATTCACGGTATATTCCGCGTTCTCGGCTCCCGCCGAACGGCTCGTCGTCTGTTACCCGGAGCACGAGCTTTCTTCCAAAGACGAGCTCCAGCCCTCCGCGGCTTATCTTGCGGTCAAAAGTATGTTCAAAGACGTGCCGGAGCGCACGATAGAAGAAAAAGACCTGCTTTATTCCCGTGAAAGCATAGCTTCGGCGTTCCCGGATCTTGCCGAAGGCGAAGTCAAAGACGGGATAGCGCAGGCGCTTGACGATCACGGGGAAAGTTATCTTGCAAAACGCCCGAAGGTCTGCGACACGTCGTCGCGGATCGTCCCGCGTGAAGACAAACTTTTGATCTCGCCTTCGTCTTTCGAAAAATACGTTAAATGTCCCTTTGACTACTTCGGTGAAAAGGTACTTAAACTTTCCGAAAGGAAAGAGATCGCCTGGGGCTCGGGTGAGATCGGCAGTTTTATGCACAAAGTTCTCCAGGAGTTCATGGAAAGCTGTATCAGCGACGGAAAATTCGTTTTGCCCGACGAGTCGGAAAGGGAGGAAAGAGTGCGGGCTCTGTCGGAAGAACTCGCACTGAAGGTACTCGGAGCGGACTTGCTTTCGGATAAACGCCTTGCGCGGGTTTACGGCAACGTGCTTCAGACCGTCGATTTCTTTACCAAGCGCATCTGCGAGGAGTTCGCATCCTGCAAATTCGTTCCCTGCGGGTTCGAACTGGGCATTGGTATGGGCGATTCCGGCATCCCTCCGGTACGGTTCGACGCCGACGGCAAAAAGGTATACCTGCGCGGAACGATCGACCGCGTGGATATTTATGAAAAAGACGGGCTCACATACGCCAGGATCATCGATTACAAATCATCCGGCAAAAAGATCAGCGCCGATATCCTTCTTGCCGGTATGAACACCCAGATGATCCACTATCTATACGCCTTCTGCGAGAACAGGAACGCGCTTCCCGCCGGAGTGATGTATTACAGCCTCAAACTCGACGAGAGGGAAATAAGCGGATTCGAGACCGAAGAGGAATTGAAAGAAACGGTCGAAAGCGCCGGAAAGTACAGCGGACTGTTCCTCAACGACCCCTCGATTATCAAAGCGATGGACGGAAGCGAGCGCTTCGTTCCGGTCGTGTTCAAAGACAGCGGCGAGTTGAGACCCAGCTCGCGCCTTAAGAGCGCCGAGGAATTTGACGAATTATGTAAACTTGTAAGGGAAAAGGTCGTGTCGGTCTCGAAGGAGATCTTCGACGGCAATATGGACGTTGCTCCGAACGACTGCGGAATAAGCGGAAACGACCCCTGCAAATACTGTACTCTTAAACCCCTGTGCCGTTACGAAAAAGGACTGGAGGTGGACGACGATGCCGACGATGCGGCTGACTGATTCCCAGAAAGACGCCGTTGAGGTCAGGGCGCGTAATATAATAGTAAGCGCCGGAGCCGGAAGCGGCAAGACGACGGTCCTCACCAAAAGGATCCTCGACAGGATCATCGCCGGGGATTCGATACTCGATTTCCTGGTCGTGACTTATATGCATTCCGCCGCGGCGGATATGAAACGCAAGCTTCAGAAAGCACTGGCGGAGGCATACGCCGCCGATCCTTCGAACGAACATCTTTACCGCGAAATGACGCTGATACCGGAGGCGGACATCTGCACGATCTCTTCTTTCTGCCTTTCTCTCGTGAGGGAAAATTTCGCGCGGCTCGGCATCTCTCCGAACCCGCGCACCATCGACGAGACCGAGCAGAACCTTTTGCTCACCGGGGTCGCGGACGCGTTGCTCGACGATCTTTACGCCCGCGGAGATGATAAGACAAAACGCTTTATCGATAACTTTTCCAAGCCGAACAGCGACTCCGATCTTATCGATACGATGCTTTCCTGCTACAAAAAACTGATCGTCGTCATCGATTGGGACGGGATGCTGCAGGATTGCGCCGACAGTCTCCGCGCCGACGCGGAGATCACGCTTGAAAAAGGCTTTTTCGCGTCCGGGACCGGCGCCGGACTTCGCGATAGTGTAATAAAGAACTATAAAGAACTTTATTCCGACGTAAACGGTTTTTACGTTCTTCTTACCCGTTATGCG